>NZ_JAOSHO010000192.1 GCF_025917275.1 Pseudomonas agronomica
CACCGGCGGCGAGCAGGCCGTTGGGGTCGCGCATGGCTTTTTCCAGTGGCGGAAAATCGAAAGTGTTGCGTTGTAACCAAGTCAGCATGGGTGTCCGGGCTTGCAGAAGGGGAGGGCGGGGCTCCAGATCAACCAGAGCCCGCCTAGAGGTTAACCGTCAAATGGCCGGAATGTCATCGAGATACTTTTCCGCATCCAGCGCGGCCATGCAGCCGGCGCCGGCGGAAGTGATGGCCTGGCGGTAGACATGGTCGGCCACATCGCCGGCCGCGAAGACGCCTTCGATGTCAGTGGCGGTGGCATTGCCCTCGCTGCCGCCGCGCACGATCAAATAGCCGTCGCGCATCTTCAGTTGGCCTTGAAACAGGTCGGTGTTGGGCTTATGACCGATGGCGATGAAGACCCCGACCAGGGACAGCGCACTGGTTTCGCCGCTCTCGCTGTGCCGCAGGCGCGCGCCGGTCACGCCGCTGGCGTCGCCGAGGACTTCGTCCAGGTTCTGGTTCCAGTGCAGGCGGATATTGCCGTTGGTGGCTTTCTCGAAAAGCTTGTCTTGCAATATCTTTTCCGAGCGCAGCTTGTCCCGGCGATGAATCAGGTGCACTTCCTTGGCGATGTTCGACAAGTACAACGCTTCTTCAACCGCCGTGTTGCCCCCGCCAACGACTGCTACGACCTGGTTCCGATAGAAAAAACCATCGCAGGTCGCGCAGGCTGAAACGCCTCTGCCGGCGAAGGTTTCCTCCGAGGGCAGGCCGAGGTACTGGGCCGAGGCGCCGGTGGCGATAATCAGCGCGTCGCAGGTGTAGGTGCCGCTGTCACCGATGAGTTCGAACGGGCGCTGTTGCAACTTGGCGGTGTGGATATGGTCGTAGACGATCTGCGTGTCGAAGCGCTCGGCATGCCGCTGCATGCGTTCCATCAGCACCGGGCCGGTCAGGCCTTCGACGTCGCCGGGCCAGTTATCGACTTCAACCGTCGTCGTGAGCTGGCCGCCGGCCTGCAGGCCGGTAATGACAACAGGTTTGAGGTTGGCTCGGGCGGCATAGACAGCAGCGCTGTACCCTGCAGGGCCGGAACCGAGAATAATCAGGCGTGAATGCTTCGCTTCGCTCATAAAAACACCTCATAAGCCTTTGTCACAAAAGAGAATGCATGCTCAAATTGGCGCCCGAGAACCCTGATCATGGCTATGCTGTCGCCGAGCGTGCGGGCAATGCCTTGGGCATGACAAACCCGTACAATGCTTGAGTTTTGAACGCAGGGAAGGCAAAAGATCAAAATCTTCGGCAACACCTGCGGTTTTCCGGACGCATGCCACAGTGGTAAAAGTAGTACCGGATGTGCACATTCACTTTTTTACCTGCTCGTCATGGGCAGTTTTTCATAGTCATTCAACAGATGGACGCGCCATTGGCGCAGGAAAAGAAGCGTTTTGAAGAAATCCACCGCAGCACCCAAGACAGTCGTTCCGCTCTGGCGCCAACAATTGCACTACCGGCTCAAGGAAGGTGCGTTGATCGCCATCGGTGCCTTGTGCCTGTTCCTGATGATGGCCTTGTTGACCTATGGCAAGGACGATCCGGGCTGGAGTCACAACAGCAAGATCGACGACGTGCAGAATTTCGGCGGCCCCGCCGGTTCCTACAGCGCAGACATCCTGTTCATGGTGCTGGGCTATTTCGCCTACATTTTCCCTTTGTTGCTGGCGATCAAGACCTATCAGATCTTTCGTCAGCGCCATGAGCCCTGGCAGTGGAGCGGCTGGCTGTTTTCCTGGCGCCTGATCGGCCTGGTCTTCCTGGTGTTGTCGGGGGCCGCGCTGGCCCACATCCATTTCCACGCGCCCACTGGCCTGCCGGCCGGGGCGGGTGGCGCGCTAGGTGAAAGCCTCGGCGACCTGGCCCGCAATGCCCTGAACATCCAGGGCAGCACGCTGCTGTTCATCGCCCTGTTCCTGTTCGGCCTGACGGTGTTCACTGACTTGTCGTGGTTCAAGGTCATGGACATCACCGGCAAGATCACCCTCGACCTCATCGAGCTGATCCAGGGTGCCCTGAACCGCTGGTGGGCGGCGCGCAACGAGCGCAAGCAACTGGTGGCGCAACTTCGCGAGGTGGACGATCGCGTCCATGACGTGGTGGCACCGACCACGCCGGACAAGCGCGAGCAGGCCAAGGTCAAGGAACGCTTGATCGAGCGCGAGCAGGCGTTGAGCAAGCACATGTCGGAGCGCGAAAAGCAGGTGCCGCCGGTCATCACCATGGCCCCGGCCAAGCCGCCCGAGCAAAGCAAGCGCGTGCAAAAGGAAAAACAGGCGCCGTTGTTCGTCGACAGCGCGGTCGAAGGCACCTTGCCGCCGATCTCGATCCTCGACCCGGCCGAAAAGAAACAACTCAACTATTCCCCTGAGTCCCTGGCCGCCGTGGGTCATTTGCTTGAGATCAAGCTCAAGGAGTTCGGAGTCGAGGTCTCGGTGGATTCGATTCACCCTGGCCCGGTCATCACTCGTTACGAGATCCAGCCGGCCGCCGGCGTGAAGGTCAGCCGTATCGCCAACCTTGCAAAGGACCTGGCGCGTTCCCTGGCCGTGACCAGCGTGCGTGTGGTGGAAGTCATTCCGGGCAAGACCACCGTGGGCATCGAGATCCCCAACGAAGATCGCCAGATCGTGCGCTTCTCCGAAGTGCTGTCGACGCCCGAGTATGACAATTACAAGTCGCCGGTCACCCTGGCCCTGGGCCACGACATCGGCGGCAAGCCGGTCATCACCGACCTGGCGAAGATGCCCCACCTGCTGGTGGCCGGTACCACCGGTTCCGGTAAGTCTGTGGGTGTGAACGCGATGATCCTGTCGATCCTGTTCAAGTCCGGCCCGGAAGACGCCAAGCTGATCATGATCGACCCGAAGATGCTTGAACTGTCGATCTACGAGGGCATTCCACACCTGCTGTGCCCGGTGGTCACGGACATGAAGGATGCGGCCAACGCCCTGCGCTGGAGCGTTGCCGAGATGGAGCGCCGCTACAAGCTGATGGCGAAGATGGGCGTGCGCAACCTGTCGGGCTTCAACGCCAAGGTCAAGGAAGCCGAAGAGGCCGGGACGCCGTTGAGCGATCCGCTGTATCACCGCGAAAGCATCCACGACGAAGCGCCGCTGCTGCACAAGCTGCCGACCATCGTCGTGGTGGTGGACGAATTTGCCGACATGATGATGATCGTCGGCAAGAAGGTCGAAGAACTGATCGCCCGTATCGCCCAAAAGGCGCGTGCGGCCGGTATCCATTTGATCCTGGCCACGCAGCGGCCATCCGTGGACGTGATCACCGGCCTGATCAAGGCCAACATCCCGACTCGCATGGCGTTCCAGGTGTCGAGCAAGATCGACTCTCGGACCATCATCGACCAGGGCGGTGCCGAGCAACTGCTGGGCCATGGCGACATGCTCTACATGCCGCCGGGCACCAGCCTGCCGATTCGTGTCCACGGCGCGTTTGTTTCCGATGATGAAGTACACCGCGTGGTGGAAGCCTGGAAGCTGCGCGGCGCGCCCGAATACAACGATGACATCCTCAACGGTGTCGAAGAGGCTGGCAGTGGCTTTGAAGGCGGCAGTGGCGGTGGCGGCGATGACGATGCCGAGACCGACGCGCTTTATGACGAAGCGGTGCAGTTTGTCCTGGAAAGCCGCCGGGCCTCGATTTCCGCAGTGCAGCGCAAGCTGAAGATCGGCTACAACCGCGCCGCCCGCATGATCGAAGCCATGGAAATGGCTGGGGTCGTGACGGCCATGAACACCAACGGTTCGCGCGAAGTGCTCGCGCCGGGCCCGATGCGCGACTGACTACCCGGGCGGCGTGATGATGCGCCGCTCGACCCCCCACGAATTCATGAGGATTCCCATGCGCCTGATTCGCATGCTGCTGTTGCCCGTATTGGCCTTGAGCACGTTGTCGGCCCACGCCGGCGAAAAGGACGTGGCCCGCCTGACTCAATTGCTGGGTGGCTCCCAGACCCTGACGGCACGCTTTTCCCAGTTGACCCTCGACGGCAGTGGCACCCAATTGCAGGAAACCGCCGGTGACATGGCCCTGCAGCGCCCCGGCCTGTTCTACTGGCACACCGATGCGCCCGCCGAACAACTGATGGTTTCCGACGGCAAGAAAGTGTCCCTGTGGGACCCGGACCTGGAGCAGGTCACCATCAAGACCCTCGACCACCGCCTGACCCAGACGCCTGCGCTGCTGCTGTCCGGTGACATCTCCGAGATCAGCCAGAGCTTCGACATTACCTCCAAGGAGGCGGGCGGCGTGATTGACTTCACGCTCAAGCCGAAAACCAAGGACAGCCTGTTCGACAGCCTGCGCCTGTCGTTCCGTAATGGCCTGGTCAATGACATGCAACTGATCGACAGCGTAGGCCAGCGCACCAATATCCTGTTCACCGGGGTCAAGGCCAACGAGCCGATCCCCGCGTCCAAGTTCAAGTTCGACATCCCAAAGGGTGCGGATGTGATCCAGGAATAACCCAATGGCCCCCTTGTGGGAGCGAGCTTGCTCGCGATGGCGGCGGATCAGTTGGAATTGATGTGACTGACCCACCGCCATCGCGAGCAAGCTCGCTCCCACGGGGGGCGGTGTTCAACAGGACCCCAGTGGAGGTTGCATAAGCAGTGATGGACCTGTTTCGAAGCGCCCCGATTGCCCAGCCATTGGCCGCCCGCCTGCGTGCGACCAACTTGGATGAGTACGTCGGCCAGGAACATGTGCTCGCCCGCGGCAAGCCTCTGCGCGAGGCCCTGGAGCAGGGCGCCCTGCATTCGATGATCTTCTGGGGCCCGCCGGGCGTGGGCAAGACCACCCTGGCGCGGCTGTTGGCGGAAGTCTCGGACGCGCATTTCGAAACGGTGTCGGCGGTGCTGGCCGGGGTCAAGGAGATCCGCCAGGCGGTAGAAATCGCGAAGCAGCAGGCCGGCCAGTACGGCAAGCGCACCATCCTGTTCGTCGACGAAGTCCACCGGTTCAACAAGTCCCAGCAGGATGCGTTCCTGCCCTATGTCGAAGACGGCACGCTGATTTTCATCGGCGCCACCACCGAAAACCCTTCGTTCGAACTCAACAACGCCTTGCTGTCTCGCGCCCGGGTCTACGTACTCAAGAGCCTCGACGAAGCGGCCATGCGCAAGCTGGTGCATCGCGCGCTGACTGAGGAACGCGGCCTGGGCAAGCGTCACCTGAGCCTCAGCGATGAGGGCTTCCAGATATTGTTCAGCGCCGCCGACGGCGATGGCCGGCGCTTGCTCAACCTGCTGGAGAACGCCTCGGACCTGGCCGAAGACGACAGCGAAATTGGCGTCGAGCTGTTGCAAAGCCTGCTGGGCGATACCCGTCGGCGTTTCGACAAGGGCGGCGAGGCCTTCTATGACCAGATATCGGCGCTGCACAAAGCGGTGCGTGGTTCCAATCCTGACGGGGCCCTGTACTGGTTTGCGCGGATGATCGATGGCGGTTGCGATCCTTTGTACCTGGCCCGGCGGGTGGTGCGCATGGCCAGCGAGGACATCGGCAATGCCGACCCGCGGGCCTTGAGCCTGTGCCTGGCGGCCTGGGACGTGCAGGAACGCCTTGGCAGCCCGGAAGGCGAGCTCGCCGTGGCCCAGGCCATCACGTACCTGGCTTGCGCGCCGAAGAGCAACGCCGTTTACATGGGCTTCAAGGCCGCGATGCGCAGCGCCGCCGAGCACGGCTCCCTGGAAGTGCCGCTGCACCTGCGCAACGCGCCGACCAAGCTCATGAAGCAGTTGGGCTATGGCGACGAATACCGTTATGCCCATGACGAGCCCGACGCGTATGCCGCCGGCGAAGACTATTTTCCCGAAGAACTCGAACCCCAGCGCTTCTACCAGCCCGTCCCCCGTGGCCTTGAGTTGAAGATCGGCGAGAAGCTCAACCACTTGGCGCAGTTGGATCGCCTGAGTCCACGGCAGCGGAGAAAGCCTTGATCCCCCTGATACTCGCAGTTTCCGCTGGCGGCGTTGCCGGCACGTTGTTGCGTTTCGCCACCGGTAACTGGATCAATGCAAATTGGCCCAGGCACTTCTATACCGCGACGCTGGCCGTTAATATCGTGGGCTGTCTGCTGATCGGCGTTCTTTACGGTCTGTTTTTGATTCGCCCCGAGGTGCCCATCGAGGTGCGTGCGGGGCTGATGGTCGGCTTTCTTGGCGGCCTGACGACCTTTTCATCCTTTTCACTGGATACGGTGCGCCTGCTGGAAAGCGGCCAAGTGCTGCTGGCCCTGGGCTACGCGGCCATCACCGTATTCGGCGGGCTGCTCGCCACCTGGGCCGGCCTGTCCCTGACCAAACTTTGATAACGAGAGACCGACATGCTCGATTCCAAACTGTTACGTAGCAACCTTCAGGACGTAGCGGACCGCCTGGCTTCCCGTGGTTTTGCCCTGGACGTCGCGCGCATCGAAGCGCTGGAAGAACAGCGCAAGACCGTCCAGACCCGCACCGAAGCCCTGCAGGCTGAACGTAACGCGCGCTCCAAATCCATCGGCCAGGCCAAGCAGCGCGGCGAAGACATTGCGCCGCTGATGGCCGATGTCGAGCGCATGGCGAACGAATTGAGCGCCGGCAAGACCGAACTGGACGCGATCCAGACCGAGCTGGATTCGATCCTGCTGGGCATCCCGAACCTGCCTCACGAATCGGTGCCGGTCGGTGAAGACGAAGACGGCAACGTCGAAGTACGTCGCTGGGGCACGCCGACCACCTTTGATTTCCCGGTACAGGACCACGTGGCCCTTGGCGAGAAATTCGGCTGGCTCGACTTCGAGACTGCCGCCAAGCTGTCGGGCGCGCGTTTCGCCTTGCTGCGCGGGCCGATTGCCCGTCTGCATCGCGCCTTGGCGCAGTTCATGATCAACCTGCATGTCACCGAGCACGGCTACGAAGAAGCCTACACCCCGTACCTGGTCCAGGCCCCGGCGCTGCAAGGCACCGGGCAGTTGCCGAAGTTCGAGGAAGACCTGTTCAAGATCAGCCGCGACGGCGAAGCCGACCTGTACCTGATCCCGACTGCCGAAGTGTCGCTGACCAACATCGTCGCGGGCGAGATCGTCGATGCCAAGCAACTGCCGATCAAGTTCGTCGCCCATACGCCGTGCTTCCGCAGCGAAGCCGGTGCGTCGGGCCGTGATACCCGCGGCATGATCCGCCAGCACCAGTTCGACAAGGTCGAGATGGTGCAGATCGTCGAGCCGTCGAAGTCCATGGAAGCCCTGGAAAGCCTGACCGCCAACGCCGAGAAAGTCCTGCAACTGCTGGAGCTGCCGTATCGCACCCTGGCCTTGTGCACCGGCGACATGGGCTTCAGTGCGGTGAAGACCTACGACCTGGAAGTGTGGATCCCGAGCCAGGACAAGTACCGCGAGATTTCCTCGTGCTCCAACTGCGGCGATTTCCAGGCCCGCCGTATGCAGGCCCGCTTCCGCAACCCGGAAACTGGCAAGCCGGAACTGGTCCACACCCTCAATGGCTCCGGCCTGGCGGTGGGCCGTACCCTGGTGGCGGTGCTGGAAAACTACCAGCAGGCCGACGGTTCGATCCGTGTGCCCGAGGTGTTGAAACCGTACATGGGCGGCATCGAGGTCATCGGCTAAATGGACTATTTGCCACTGTTCCACAACCTGCGCGGCAGCCGCGTGCTGGTGGTCGGCGGCGGCGAGATTGCCCTGCGCAAGTCTCGCCTGCTGGTCGATGCCGGCGCGTTGCTGCGGGTGGTCGCACCCGACATCGAACCGCAGTTGCGGGAACTGGTCAGTGGCAGCGGCGGCGAATGCGTCCAGCGTGGTTACGTGGAAGCGGACCTGGACGGTTGCGGGCTGATCATTGCCGCCACCGACGACGAGCCGCTCAATGCCCAGGTCTCGGCCGACGCCCACAAGCGTTGTGTGCCGGTCAACGTGGTGGACGCGCCGGCGCTGTGCAGCGTGATCTTCCCGGCGATTGTCGATCGCTCGCCCCTGGTGATCGCGGTGTCCAGTGGCGGCGATGCGCCGGTGCTGGCGCGACTGATCCGGGCCAAGCTGGAAACCTGGATTCCCTCGACGTACGGGCAGTTGGCCGGTTTGGCGGCGCGCTTTCGCAATCAGGTCAAAGGCTTGTTCCCCGATGTCCAGCAGCGCCGGGCATTCTGGGAAGAGGTGTTCCAGGGCCCGATTGCCGATCGCCAGTTGGCCGGGCAGGGCGCCGAGGCCGAGCGGCTGCTGCGGGAGAAGATCGACGGCGAGGCGCCGAACGCGCCGGGTGAGGTTTACCTGGTGGGCGCGGGGCCGGGCGATCCGGACCTGCTGACGTTCCGGGCACTGCGCCTGATGCAGCAGGCGGACGTCGTGCTCTACGATCGCCTGGTGGCACCGGCGATTCTCGAACTGTGCCGGCGTGACGCCGAACGGGTCTATGTCGGCAAGCGTCGTTCCGAGCACGCGGTGCCCCAGGATCAGATCAACCAGCAATTGGTCGACTTGGCTCGCCAGGGCAAGCGCGTGGTGCGGTTGAAAGGCGGCGACCCGTTTATTTTCGGTCGTGGTGGCGAGGAAATCGAAGAACTGGCGGCCCATGGCATCCCGTTCCAGGTCGTCCCGGGCATCACCGCCGCCAGTGGCTGCGCGGCCTACGCCGGGATTCCGCTGACCCATCGCGACTATGCGCAGTCGGTGCGGTTCATCACCGGTCACCTCAAGGATGGCACCAGCGACTTGCCGTGGGCGGACCTGGTGTCGCCGGCGCAGACCTTGGTGTTCTACATGGGCCTGGTCGGGCTGCCGGTCATTTGCGACGAACTGATCAAGCACGGTCGCGCGGCGGACACGCCGGCGGCTTTGATCCAGCAAGGCACCACTTCAAACCAGCGGGTTTTTACCGGCACTTTGGCGGACTTGCCACGGTTGGTGGCGGAGCATGAAGTCCATGCGCCGACCCTGGTGATTGTTGGGGAAGTGGTGCAGTTGCGCGAGAAACTGGCTTGGTTTGAAGGGGCTCAGGGGCAGGTCTGAGGACCGCGTCGCCCCCATCGC
>NZ_JAOSHO010000193.1 GCF_025917275.1 Pseudomonas agronomica
GAACCGCAACAACGCCTGCCACAGGCTGATGGCCGTGCCATCGGCGTTCTGCACGCGGATGCACCACACCTGCATGCCCAGGGTCTGGCCATTGTGGGTCCAGAACTTGGCGAAGAAACCGAACAGCACGAACAGCAGCACGGTGGACAGCAGTGGATCGCCGTCCAGCGCCCCGGCGTCGGTGAGGGCGCGCATCTTTTCTTCGCCGATGATTGCCATCTGGACCATCTTGTATACGCCACCGGTGACGATCAGCAGCGCGGTGCACAGCAGGAAGTCATAAAACATCGCAGCCAGGCGACGGCCCAGGCCGGCGGGGGGAAAGCCACCCTGGGGGGTGAGCACGTGTTTCGACATGACGGCCTCGAACGAAAAAGAAGCCATTTTACGGATTTACGCCCATAAAAAAGCCCCTGATATCAATCAGGGGCTTTTTAATTTGCGAAAGCTTAGCCTTCGGCTTGAACCTCGTCAGCCTGCATGCCTTTCTGGCCTTGCACGGCAACGAAAGTGACTTTCTGGCCTTCTTTCAGGCTCTTGAAGCCGTTGCCCTGGATGGCGCGGAAATGCACGAACAGATCCGGACCGCTTTCAGGGGTGATGAAACCAAAACCTTTTTCGTCGTTGAACCACTTGACGGTACCGCTCTGACGTTCAGCCATTTTCTTATTTCCTTGACGCTAAATTAATGACAGCCTCTTTCCAGGCGAAAGAGTACTGGGGCTGGGTTGCAGGAAAGTAAGATAACGTCGAACGGGTTGTAGCTAACTTTGTAGGCTACTGCCCAGGTCACGTTCCAAGCGACCCATGCAAACACAGTGACCAAACTCTACGCCAACTTCCAACGAAAAAACAACCCCCCCTGAAAAGCCCGGATTTGCTCAGCTTGCCGGTGTTTTAGATGTTCCGGCGGGAAGGCTTATTCAAAAGGCTAGTCCGATTGTTCCGTGGCGTTATAAGCCCGGTTGAATATCACTAGATGCACCTTTTTATGGCGGTTGCGTTACACATTAGTGCACGTATAACGCAACCGCGTTACTTATAGAAACAGTCAATCAACCGCGGTAGTAGCGCTGTGGAACGAATGGCATTTTGCTTACAAGCAAAGGCACTTTTTTCCCACGCACAATGGCCCAGACTGGCGTATCCAAAGCCACATAGGCACTGTTCAGATAGCCCATCGCCAACGGACCACCCAGCGTCGGCCCGAAACCGCCGCTGCAAACGGTGCCGATGATCTCGCCGGCTTCGTTGACAATCTCCGCACCTTCGCGCACCGGTGTGCGTTCTTGGGGCAGCAGGCCGACGCGTTTGCGGCTTACGCCGTTCTGTTGTTGGGCAAAGACGGTTTCCGCCCCCGGAAAGCCCCCGGCACGTGCGCCATCGGCCCGGCGGACCTTGGAGATCGCCCAGAGCAGGCTGGCTTCAATGGGCGTGGTCTCGGTGTTCATGTCGTGGCCGTAAAGGCACAGGCCGGCTTCCAGGCGCAGCGAGTCTCGGGCGCCAAGACCGATGGCGGCCACCTCTGGCTCGGCCAGCAGGGCGCGGGCGAGTTTCTCCGCATCGGCCGCCGGCACGGAAATTTCGAAACCGTCTTCACCGGTGTAGCCCGAACGGCTGACAAAACAGTCCACGCCCAGCAGCGTGACGCGCTGGAACTGCATGAAGGTCATTTTTGCCACGTCCGGCGCCAGGCGCGCGAGTACGGTGACGGCGGCAGGACCTTGCAGGGCGAGCAGGGCACGGGCTTCGAACAGCGGCTCGATGCTGCACTGGTCGCCGATTTTCCCTTGCAGGTGAGCCAGGTCCTGGTCCTTGCAGGCGGCGTTGACCACCAGGAACAGTTCATCGTTGCCCAGATTGGCGACCATCAGGTCGTCAAGGATGCCACCGTTGTCGTTCGTGAACATCGCGTAGCGCTGCATGCCCACGGGCAGGTCGATGATGTCCACCGGCACCAGGGTTTCCAGTGCCTTGGCGGCATCCGCGCCGGTCAGGCGGATCTGGCCCATGTGGGACACGTCGAACAAGCCAGCCTGATCACGGGTGTGCTGGTGTTCTTTCATCACGCCCAATGGGTATTGCACCGGCATGTCGTAGCCGGCAAACGGCACCATACGGGCGCCGAGTTCGAGGTGCAGTGCGTGCAGCGGGGTTTTCAACAGTTGTTCGGTGGACATATCAGCTCCTGGAAAATGAAAGTGGCACGCATCAGCATTCGATGATGTTGACCGCCAGACCGCCGCGGGCGGTCTCCTTGTATTTGCTTTTCATGTCGGCGCCGGTCTGGCGCATGGTGCGGATGACCTTGTCGAGGGAGACGAAGTGATGGCCGTCGCCACGCATGGCCATGCGCACCGCGTTGATGGCCTTCACCGAACCCATGGCGTTGCGTTCGATGCAGGGCACCTGGACGAGGCCGCCGATGGGGTCGCAGGTCAGGCCGAGGTTGTGTTCCATACCGATTTCGGCGGCGTTTTCTACTTGCTGCACGGTACCGCCCAACACTTCGCACAGTGCGCCGGCTGCCATGGAACAGGCCACGCCGACTTCCCCTTGGCAACCGACTTCAGCACCGGAGATGGAGGCGTTTTCCTTGTACAGGATGCCGATGGCGGCGGCGGTCAGCAGGAAGCGCACCACACCGTCTTCGTTGGCCCCGGGAATGAAACGCATGTAGTAATGCAATACGGCTGGGATGATGCCCGCCGCACCGTTGGTCGGTGCGGTGACGACCCGGCCACCGAAGGCGTTTTCTTCGTTGACGGCCAGGGCATACAGGTTGACCCAATCGAGCACCGACAGCGGATCGCGCAATGCCGCCTCGGGGTTCTTGCACAGCTGGCGATGCAACGCGGCGGCCCGTCGCTTGACCTTCAGCCCGCCCGGCAGGATCCCTTCGTTGCGACAGCCCGCCGTTACGCAATCCTGCATTACCTGCCAGATATTCAGCAGGCCGGCGCGCGTTTCGGCTTCGGGGCGCCAGGCACTTTCGTTGGTCAGCATTACCTGGCTGATGGACAGGCCATAAGTGCTGCAATGGGCCAGCAAGTCTTTTGCGCTCTTGAACGGGAAGGTCAGGGGCGTGGCATCTTCGACGATACGGTCGGCGCCAGCCGCGTCTTCATCGACGACAAAGCCGCCGCCCACCGAGTAGTACTCGCGGCTGCGCACTTGCAGGCCCGCCGCATCGAAGGCACGGAAGATCATGCCGTTGGGGTGGTAGGCCAACGGTTTGCGGATCATCGCCAGGTGCAATTTTTCGTTGAATTCGATGGTGTGTTCGCCGAGCAGGTTCAGGCGACCGCTGCTGCGAATCTCCTGGAGCCGGGCGGTCACTGTCTCGGTGTCCACGGTGTCGGGATGTTCGCCTTCCAGGCCCAGCAGCACGGCTTTATCGCTGCCGTGGCCCTTGCCCGTGGCACCGAGGGAACCGTACAGCTCGACTTTGACGCTGGCAGTGGTTTTGAGCAGCTCATCACGACGCAACCCTTCGACAAAACGGGCCGCGGCACGCATCGGGCCGACCGTGTGGGAGCTGGAAGGGCCGATGCCGATCTTGAACAGGTCGAACACGCTTAACGACATGGTGTTTCTCCGGTTTCTTTTTATGAGGATCGACGATTATGAAGTCGGGTACAGGTCCCTTGTGGGAGCGAGCTTGCTCCCACAGGGGGATGGGGTTTCCTTGAGGCAGTGATCTTCCACAAGGTTTGCGGTGTTGTTGAGAGGGCGAGCCTAGCCCGCCCCCCTTCATGGTCAAGCGTAGCTTTCGATCGACGGGCAGGCGCAGACCAGGTTGCGGTCGCCGAACACGTTGTCGACCCGGCCCACGGGCGGCCAGTACTTGCCTTCGATCAACGACGCCACCGGGTACACCGCCTGTTCGCGGCTGTAAGGATGAGTCCAGTCGCCGACGAGTTCCGCCGCGGTGTGCGGGGCGTTCTTCAGCGGGTTGTCGTCTTTGTCGAGGCTGCCGTTTTCCACTGCGCGGATTTCTTCGCGGATGCAGATCATCGCGTCGCAGAAGCGGTCCAGTTCTTCCTTGGATTCGCTTTCGGTCGGCTCGATCATCAACGTGCCAGCCACCGGGAACGACATGGTCGGGGCGTGGAAGCCGAAGTCGATCAGGCGCTTGGCGACGTCATCGACGCTGATGCCGCTGCTGTCCTTGAGCGGACGCAGGTCGAGGATGCATTCGTGGGCCACCAGGCCGTTGCTGCCGGAGTAGAGCACCGGATAGTGCTCTTCCAGGCGACGGGCGATGTAGTTGGCGTTGAGGATCGCCAGTTGCGAGGCGCGCTTGAGACCCGCGCCGCCCATCATGCGGATGTACATCCAGGTGATCGGCAGGATGCTCGCGCTGCCGAACGGCGCCGCGCACACTGCGCCTTCCTTGCGTTCCATGTTGGCGTGGCCTGGCAGGAATGGCGCCAGGTGTGACTTGACGCCAATCGGGCCAACGCCTGGGCCGCCACCGCCGTGAGGGATGCAGAAGGTCTTGTGCAGGTTCAGGTGCGAGACGTCGCCGCCGAACTTGCCTGGGGCGCAAAGACCGACCATGGCGTTCATGTTGGCGCCGTCGATGTACACCTGGCCGCCGTTGTCATGGATGATCCCGCAGATTTCGCGGATGCCTTCCTCGAACACGCCGTGGGTGGACGGGTAGGTGATCATCAGCGCGGCGAGGTGCTCGCGGTGCTCGATGGCCTTGGCCCGCAGGTCTTCGATGTCGACGTTGCCACGGGCATCGCAGGCGGTCACGACCACGCGCATGCCGGCCATGTTGGCAGTGGCCGGATTGGTGCCGTGGGCGGAGGACGGGATCAGGCAGATGTCGCGACGGTCTTCGCCGCGGCTCTGGTGATAGGCGCGGATCGCCAGCAGGCCGGCGTACTCACCCTGGGAACCGGCGTTGGGTTGCAGCGACACCGCGTCATAGCCGGTGGCGGCGCAGAGCATGGCTTCCAGCTCGTCGGTCAATTGCTGGTAGCCGGCGCTTTGCTCGGCCGGGGCGAACGGGTGCAGGGCGCCGAATTCGGCCCAGGTCACCGGGATCATTTCGCTGGCGGCGTTGAGCTTCATGGTGCAGGAACCCAGCGGGATCATGGTGCGATCCAGGGCCAGGTCCTTGTCGGCGAGCTTGCGCAGGTAGCGCATCAGCTCGGTTTCGGAGTGGTAGCGGTTGAACACCGGGTGGCTGAGGATCGCCGATTGGCGTACCAGCTCGGCCGGGATGCGGCTTTGCACGCTGGTGGCCAGTGCCGCGAAGTCCGGCAGGGCCTTGCCGTCGGCCAACAGGCCCCAGAGGGTTTCGATATCCGCTTGGCTGGTGGTCTCGTCCAGGGACAGGCCAACACGCTCAGCGTCCACCACGCGCAGGTTGATGCCCTGGGCACGGGCCTTGTCGTGCAGGGCGGCGGTTTGCGCGCCGGTGTGCAGGGTCAGGGTGTCGAAGAAACTCTCCTGCTCGACGCTCAGGCCCAGCGCGCCCAGGCCCTTGGCGAGGATCGCGGTCAGGTGATGGATGCGGTTGGCAATTTGCACCAGGCCCTTGGGACCATGGTAGACGGCGTACATGCTGGCGATGTTGGCGAGCAGTACCTGGGCGGTGCAGATGTTGCTGGTGGCTTTCTCGCGGCGGATGTGTTGCTCGCGGGTCTGCATCGCCAGGCGCAGGGCCGGCTTGCCGAAACGGTCCACGGAAACACCGACCAGACGGCCCGGCATGTCGCGCTTGAACGCATCCTTGGTGGAGAAATAGGCCGCGTGCGGGCCGCCGAAACCCAGCGGCACGCCGAAGCGCTGGGCGCTGCCGATGGCGACGTCGGCACCGAACTCGCCAGGAGGCGTCAGCAGGGTCAGGGCCAGCAGGTCAGCGGCGACGGCCACCAAGGCGTTGGCGGCGTGGAAGCGTTCGGTCAGTTCGCGGTAGTCGAACAGGTCACCGTTGCTGGCCGGGTATTGCAGCAGCGCGCCGAAGAATGCGCTGACGTCGCTCAGTTCGCGCTCGTCGCCCACGACCACGTCGATGCCCAGGGGCTCGGCACGGGTGCGCAGCACGTCGAGGGTCTGCGGGTGGCTGTGCACAGAGGCGAAGAACGCATTGCTGCCCTTGTTCTTGCTCAGGCGCTTGCAGAAGGTCATGGCTTCGGCGGCGGCGGTGGCTTCGTCCAGCAGGGAGGCGTTGGCGATCGGCAGGCCGGTGAGGTCGCTGATCAGGGTCTGGAAGTTCAGCAGCGCTTCGAGACGGCCCTGGGAAATTTCCGGCTGGTACGGGGTGTAGGCGGTGTACCAGGCCGGGTTTTCCAGCAGGTTGCGCAGGATCGGCGCCGGCGTGTGGCAGTTGTAGTAGCCCTGGCCGATGTACGTCTTGAACAGCTGGTTCTTGCCGGCGATGACCTTGATCGAGGCCAGTGCATCGGCTTCGCTCTGGCCGTCGCCCATGTCCAGTACGCTGGTGCCCTTGATGCTTTCCGGGATGACGCTGGCGCTCAGGGCTTCCAGGGAGTCGTAGCCCAGGCGTTCGAGCATGGCTTGCTCGTCGCCTGCACGCGGGCCGATGTGGCGGGCGATGAATTCGTTGGCGGTGCCGAGATTAACGGTCATGGTGCGCTCCTCAGGCTTCGGCGTTGGCTTTGATCAGGCGGTCATAAGCGTCTTGATCCAACAGCTTAGCCACTGCGTCGGCATCGGTCGGTTTAAAACGGAAGAACCAGCCTTCGCCCATCGGATCCTCGTTGACCAGCTCCGGGCTGCCGTCGAGTTTGTCGTTCACTTCGAGCACTTCACCATCCAAGGGCATGTACACGCCGCTGGCGGCCTTGACCGATTCCACGGTGGAGGCTTCGGCGCCTTTGGCGTAGGCCTGCAACTCAGGCAGTTGCACAAAAACCACGTCGCCCAACGCGTTCTGCGCAAATGCGGTAATGCCTACGGTGACGGTGCCGTCGGTTTCGGCGCGCAGCCATTCGTGATCTTCAGTAAAACGCAACTCGCTCATGGAAACTCCTGGGGCCAGATTTCGTCTGGTGGACGCGAAGAAGGCGCGGGGCTTGGCCCGGCCGAATGGCTATACCCTTAGCAAGAACGTGGCCAATGTTAGTAAACCTTTATATATCAATGGATTGACCCGCTTTTTGCGAGGCTCGGCATTTCAGGCTGTAGCGAAATCGCTACGGCTTGAAGGCTGGAAAAAATCGTTGTGGGATCAAAGCCTTGCACAGTGCAGGTTAGCGCCGAGTGTAGCGATATCGTTCCGCTGTAGCGCTTTCAGTACAGTGGAGGTCGTTTTTGATGCTACTTTCGAACGCAACACAAGAACCCCTGTGGGAGCGAGCTTGCTCGCGATAGCGGCGTATCAGTCACCCTATCGCTGACTGGCCTACCGTCATCGCGAGCAAGCTCGCTCCCACAGGGACCTGCAGGCGGGTTTATGGCTTTCCGGAAATGCCGTACTTGCGCAGCCGATGGGCAATCGCCGTGTGGGAGGTCTGCAGGCGGCTGGCGAGCTGGCGGGTGGAGGGGTAGTTGGCGTAGAGGCTTTCGAGCAGGTGTTTCTCAAAGGTTTCCACGGCCTGCTCCAGGCTCTCGATCTCCACATCGCCCTGGCGCGCCACGCTGGTGCCGGCGATGTCCAGGTCGCCGATGTCCACCAGGCTGCTTTCGCAGATGGCGGCGGCGCGGAAGATCACGTTCTGCAATTGCCGCACGTTGCCCGGCCAGCGGTTGCCGAGCAACGCCGGGTATGTGCCGGGCGCCAGCCGACAGACCGGGCGCTGGATCTGCGCGCAGGCCTGCTGCATGAAATAACGCGCCAGCAGCAGGATGTCCTGGCCGCGTTCACGCAGCGGTGGGACTTCGACGTTGAGCACGTTCAGGCGATAGAACAAGTCTTCGCGGAACGAGCCTTCGCTGACCATCTTCTCCAGGTTGCGGTGGGTGGCGCTGAGAATCCGCACGTTGACCTTGATCTCTCGGTCGCCACCGACCCGGCGGAAGCTGCCATCGTTCAAGAAGCGCAGCAGCTTGGCTTGTAAGTACGGTGACATCTCGCCGATCTCGTCGAGGAACACCGTGCCCTGGTTCGCCAGTTCCATCAGCCCCGGCTTGCCGCCGCGTTGCGCTCCGGTGAAGGCGCCGGGGGCGTAGCCGAACAGTTCGCTTTCGGCCAGGTTTTCCGGCAGCGCGGCGCAGTTCAGGGCCAGGAATGGTGCGCCGTGGCGGGCGCTGATGGCGTGGCAAGCCCGGGCCACCAGTTCCTTGCCGGTGCCGGTTTCGCCCTGGATCAGCAGCGGTGCGTCCAGCGCCGCGACCCGTTGCGCCCGCGCCTTGAGGGTGCGGATCGCCGGGGACTCGCCCAGCAATGCGTCAAAGCCTTCGGCGTGATCGTGATGCAGCGCCGACAGGCGTTCACCGATGCGGTTCGGCTGGTAGAGCGTCAGCAGCGCGCCGGCATCGGTGATGGGAGTGGCGTCCAACAACAAGGTCTGGCCGTTGAGGGTGATTTCCCGCAGTGGCAAGCGAAAGCCGTTTTCCAGCAAGGCGTCCAGCAGCGCGGCGTCGCCGAACAGCTCGGCCACGCTTTGCCCGGCCGGTTCGCGCCCGCATAGGGCGATCAGCGCCGGGTTGGCCAGCAGCACCTTGCCGGCGCTGTCGAGGGCCAGCACCGGGTCGGTCATCGCCGCAAGCAAGGCATCGAGCTGCAAGTGCCGCCGCTGGCCCGGCAGGATGTCTACCACGGTGACCGACTCTACGCCGCGCACACTGAACAGTGCCTCGCGCAACTCGTCGAGCACCTGCGGGCTGAGGGTCGGGGCGTCGATGTAGACGTTGGGCGGCACCATCTCCACCGCATCCAGATTGAGATTGCGCCCACCGAGCAAGGCCAGGACTTCCTGGGTGATGCCGACGCGGTCGATGAAGCTGACGTGGATACGCATGGGGCGGCTTTGGGTTCTGGAGTGCGGAGGGTGGCAAGTATGCCTTGGGGCGGGCTATTGGTGAAATCCTGGCGCAGCCTTGAAGCTGTAAAGAGATCCCCTGTGGGAGCGAGCTTGCTCGCGAT
>NZ_JAOSHO010000194.1 GCF_025917275.1 Pseudomonas agronomica
CAGCGGTCCCAGCACCATCAATGCGATGGCCGAAGAGCAATTGGGATTGGCGATCAGTTTCTCGCCTTGGTAACGCCGGCCGTTGATGGGCGGCACGAGCAGCGGGATCTCTTCGTGGTAACGAAAAGCCGATGAGTTATCGATCACGTGAGATTTTTCAGCCAGGCGCTCACCGTATTCCAAGGCAAACGCACCGGACACACACAGGAAAACGATATCGCACGAGGCGCAACCTTCTATAGAAAAAGGTTCGATCAGATGGCGCGTCTTACCCACCACCAAGCGCTTTCCGGCCGAACGCCCCGAGGCCATGCAGACCACCTCATGCTCGGTATCTTCAAGCAAGTGCAGCATGGTCATGCCCACTGCACCGGTACAGCCCACCACGGCGATTTTCTTCATTTGCGTTTTCCTTGCCCGCTTTGCGAGGTCCTACCGTCGAGGTTTCGCCGATTTCCTGGAGATGATTGTAGGAAGGCAAAGCTGTCCGCTACAGTGCAGCGCAAGACAATAAACGGTGGAATTTCGCCAAATGCACGCTCATCCCGGAACCGTGGCGATCCTCGTTTACGAAGGCCTGTGCGTATTCGAGTTTGGCATTGCCCTGGAGATATTCGGCCTGCCTCGTCCAGAACTGAATATCCCGTGGTATGACCATCAAATCGTTGCCGTCGACCCAGGACCGATGCATGCGCTGGGAGGTCTTCGGATAGCCGTCGACGCCGAGCTTGAAGCCCTCGACCGCGCGCGCACCATCATCATTCCCGGCTGGCGCAGCCACCACGTGCCGCCTCCCGAAGCGTTGTTGCAGGCATTGCGCCGCGCCCATGCCCGCGGCGCTCGCTTACTGTCCATCTGCTCAGGCGTGTTCGCATTGGCCGCTACCGGGCTGCTCGATGGCGAGACCGCGACCACCCATTGGCAATTTTCATCCTTACTGGCCGAGCGATTTCCCCGGATCACCGTTGACCCGAACGTGCTTTATGTCGACGCTGGGCAGTTGATCACTTCAGCCGGCAGCGCCGCCGGCATTGACGCCTGCCTGCATCTGATCGCCCGGGATTTCGGTACGCATGTCGCCAACTCGGTCGCCCGGCGCCTGGTCATGGCACCGCAACGAACCGGCGGCCAATCGCAATTCATTTTGGCGCCTGTGGATAAGTCACCGCGCAACGAACTGACACGCATCCTGCAATGGGTCCGCGAGCATCTGGACCAGCCTTTGAACGTGTCCGACCTGTCTGCTCGCGTCGCCATGAGCGAGCGGACCTTCTCGCGGCGCTTCGTTGAAATCACCGGCCTGCCGCCGAAGGTCTGGCTGCAGCAAGAGCGTTTGAACCGCGCAAGGGAGCTGCTGGAGAACACTGACCAGCGCACAGCCTGCATCGCCCAGGCCTGTGGGTATCGGTCGGTGGAGAGCTTCCGGGCGGCGTTCCGCAACGCGGTGGGTTTACCGCCCTCAGCCTATCGCGACAGATTCGGTACCGCCGAGGCCCGCCGGATCAGTCCAGCAACCGATGCAACTTGGCGTACTGCAACAACATGATGGTCTTGCCGTCACAGATTTCGCCGGTCTCGATCATGCCCAGGGCCTGGTCGAGCGGCATCTCCAGCACTTCGATCTCTTCACCTTCGGCCTCAAGACCGCCACCTTCGTGCTGCTTGTCTTCGTCGAAGTATTCACCGACAAAAAAATGGATCCGCTCGGTCACCGAGCCCGGGCTCATGAACGCCTCGAATACCTTGCGCACGTCTTGGACGACATAGCCGGTTTCTTCCTGGGTTTCCTTGCGGATGCAGGTCTGCGGATCATCGTTGTCCAGCAGGCCGGCGCAGGTTTCGATCAACAGGCCGTCGTGCCCGTTGACGAACGCCGGGAAGCGGAATTGCCGGGTCAACACCACGGTCTGCTTGGCTTTGCTGTAAAGCAGGATGGTGGCGCCGTTGCCGCGGTCATAGGTCTCGCGCGTGAGTTCGCGCCATTGGCCATCGCGACCGAGGTAGTCGTAAGTGGTCTTGCGCAGGATGTACCAATTGTCCGAGAGGACCTCGACGTGCTTGATGCGTACGCGGTCCTTGATGCTGCTTGCCTGGGTCATTTTCCACTCCGTTCGAGACCAAAGCCCCCATTTAAACCTATTACAACGATACCGGAACGCGAGGCAACGCTCGCTTGTGGGCTGTCTTGAGGTAAGCGCGTTCAATGATCTGTCGCGCTTTGGGCGACACCTCTTCGCCCATCAGGTACGCATCGATTTCTTCGTAGCTGCAGCCATACGCCACTTCATCCAACTTACCGGGCGCCAGGTCCTCCAAATCAGCGGTCGGCGCCTTGCGCACCAGGTGCGCGGGGGCGCCCATCGCGTCGGCCAGCAGTCTCACCTGGGTCTTGGTCAGCCCGGACAGCGGTGCCAGGTCGCATGCGCCGTCGCCAAACTTGGTGAAAAAGCCCATCACCGCCTCCGCCCCATGATCGGTGCCGACCACCAGTCCGTTGCTCAAATTGGCAATGGCGTATTGCGCAAGCATCCGGGCCCGGGCCTTGGCGTTGCCTTTGGCAAAGTCGGTGAGTTCGGCCGAAGGCTGCAAGCCATCGATGGCAATGCTGCCCATCAAGCCGTCAACGCACGCCGCGATGTTGCTGGTGGTGATCAAGTCCGGCCGGATGAAGTCCAGGGACGCCTGGGCGTCCTGCTCGTCAGCCTGGGCCTTGTACGGTAGCCGGACGGCGATGAATCGTGCCGCGTAGTCTTCATTGCGCAGTTGCTCCACCGCCAATTGGCATAGGCGGCCGGCGGTGAGCGAGTCGACGCCGCCACTGATCCCCAGGACCAGGGACTGGCAACCCGATTCGCGCAGGGTCTGCTTGATGAACGCGATGCGGCGGGCGATCTCGGTGGCTTCGCCGCCCGGTATAAGTTGACGGTCGATGCCCAGTTCCCGGGCAATGGTCTCTTGCTGAAGCGTAGTCATATCAGGCTCCCAACTGTGGATTGATCAGGGCAACGTTGAACACTTGGGCGGCGTACCGCAGGAACGAGGCGTCCTCGCAGACGTTCTTGATCGGATCATCGGAGAACTTCACCACCGGCTCGCCGTGGACCCGCACCAGTTTCATGACGATGCTCAGCGGTTCGACGCCCTCAACATCGCAGGCCAGGCTGGTGCCCATGCCGAAACCGAACTTGGCCTTGCCGCGAACGTGACGCAGGATCGGCAGGCATTTTTCGAAATTGAGGCCATCGGAAAACATCAGGTCCTTGGTACGTGGGTCGATGCCCAGTTCCTGGTAACGCCCCAGCACCTTGTCAGCCCAGACGATCGGGTCACCTGAATCCTGGCGCAGGCCGTCATAAAGCTTGGCGAAGTAGAGGTCGAAATCCTTGAGGAAAAAGTCGGTGCTGATGCAGTCCGTCAGGGCGATACCGAGGCGGCCGCGATACTCATGCACCCAGTTTTCCAACGCCGCGTTCTGGCTTTCGCGCAAGCGCCCGAGTTGCTGGTGCACCATCAGCCACTGGTGAGCCATGGTGCCGATCAGGGGCAGATCGAACTCGTAAGCCAAGTGCGCGTTACTGGTGCCGACAAAGACTCCAGGAAAATCGCTGCGCATGACATTCACCACTTCCCGCTGGGCCCGGAACGACAGCCGCCGGCGGGTGGAAAA
Source organism: Pseudomonas agronomica (assembly GCF_025917275.1). Lineage (GTDB taxonomy): Bacteria > Pseudomonadota > Gammaproteobacteria > Pseudomonadales > Pseudomonadaceae > Aquipseudomonas > Aquipseudomonas agronomica. The sequence continues at coordinate 3,668 of NZ_JAOSHO010000194.1, forward strand.
GTCTGAAACACGGAACTCGGCGAGTTCTTCACGGCTGGCATTCTTCTCCAGCCATTCGAATTTCTGGTAAAGCTTGCGGGTGACGTCGGCCAGCTCGACTTCAGGGTATTTTTCGCGGTTGCGCAGCTCGCTGACCATCGCCAATACCGGCTGTTCGAACATGATGCAGTGCAGCATCGGACCACGGACGCGGATGTGCAGTTGGCCGTCGACCTCCGAAACGTGGATGTAGCGCAGATTGAAGCGAAACAGCCCGAGAAACTGTTCGAAGTCCGGTGTCAGGTACTCACGGAAACGCTTGTTGAACAGAAACCGCTGCTCTCCCTCGCGCAGTTGCAACCCGGCGAGCTTCTCCAATTCGACACGAATGTCCGGGATCAGGTGACCGAGCCGCTCCTTGGAACGCACGATGAACTGGTATTCCACCTCGACATTCGGGTGCTGGTGCAAGACCGCCTGCATCATGGTGAAGGTGTAGTAGTCGGTATCCAGAAGACTCTGGATGGTGCCGCTGTTTGTATCGAATGCACTGTCCATGTCTCTTCCTTACGCGTTTGCCTGGCGGAGGGTTTCTTCACGCGTCACGGCCACTGCGACGCCTGCTTCCTGCATGTCTTGAATGGCTAGACGGGCCCCTTCCTCGCTGATGGCCCGGCAGGCCGGGAGGTGAACGATCACCTTGAAGCCGGCGGCGGCCAGTTGCAGAGCGGTGGTCTTGACGCAGAAATCCAGCGCCAGCCCGCCCACAATGACCTGCTCCACTGCCTGGCCTTTGAGGTACTCGATCACCCCGGTGGACAGCTTGCCGTGCAGGTCGTGGTAGCAGGCGCCGTACGGGTGCAAATCCGGCTCGACGCCTTTCCAGACGAAATAGTCGTAGTCGTAGGGGGTCGGCAGTTCATCCAGCAGGGCGAAACCCTCAGTGCCGGGAACGCAGTGGCTGACCCAGGTGATGTCGGCGTGCTCGAGCCCGGTCGGCACGAGCATCTGTGCATGATCGGCAACCACCCAGGGGGCCAGGGGCGTATGGGCGTCCTTGCTGCCGATGCGGAGGTTCGCCAGGGACGCGATGAAATTCAGCTCACCGGCAATCTGGTCACCGCCCGGCACCGGAAGCTCATCAGGGCACAGCGGTGTGAAGCTCTTTTGCGCGTCGACATCGAAGGAAGCGGTTTTCCGGATCAGGCTGTTCATGCTGGGTTTCTCCTCTTCATGGCCACGAGAGTATATGTGATGTACTTTCATGACAAGCCAGGCGCGAAAAATATTTTTTTTGACCAAGCTTCCATGCATAAGCAAAACAACTAGAAAAATCAGGTTTACATAAAAAGGATTTTGTCTATAGAGTACACGTCATGTACCAAACGAGGATAAGCCATGTTCGAGATTGCCCTGTATGGCGGCGCCTTCAACCCCCCTCATGCCGGCCACGCTCAAGTAATGATCGAGGCCTCACGCTTGGCCAGACGCGTGCTGGTGGTCCCCAGCTTCCGGCATCCCCACGGCAAGCAAATGGTCGACTATGAGGTTCGCCTGAACTGGCTGGAGTCGATCGTCGAAAAGGTGCAACCACTGTGCCGCGCCGAAGTACGCGCAAGCCGGGTGGAACAGGTCGTGGCCCGTGGCGTTGAAGGCGCCATCTACAGCTACACCCTGCTCGCCCACCTCGCCGACAGCCTGGCTCTGGACGGCAAGCGGATCGCGTTGGTAGTGGGCCAGGATGTCGCCGATTTGCTGCCGACGTTCTATCGCGGCGAGGAATTGCTGGAGCGCTTTTCCATCTTTTGCGTCGAGGAAAAGATCCACGTACGCAGCACGGTGGTGCGCGAACGACTGGCCTTGGGCAAGCCGCTGCCCACCAACTGGATGGCTCCGGGCATGAACCCGTTAAACTATGACCTTTACGCTACCCACGGAAATCGACATGCCCACTAGCCCAGCCGCCGCGCGCGGTTATCTGCACACCATCGACCTTTGTGTGCTGCGCTTCTGCCGGGAGACCCAGGCGCTGGAAATCCTCCTGAACCGACGGGAAGCCGAGCCGTTCGCCGGCCATTGGGCGTTGCCCGGGATCGTGGTCAATGGGGACGTCGAAGACCTCACGCTGAACGACGCCGTGGAGCGCCTGCGCAATTCAAGCAAGGTCGGCATGCCGCTGGCCTGGATCGAACAGGTCGGCACCGTCGGCGACGCGTTTCGCGATCCGCGCTGCTGGTCGTCCTCGACGTTCTACCTGGCCATTGCCAGCGAGGCGGTCCAGCTCGCCGAACACCAGGGATTTTTTCCCCTCAAGGACGTCGCTGACGCCTCGATCAAACTCCCTTTCGATCACAACAGTCTGGTGGCGGCGGTTCAGGAACGATTGTTGTCCAAAGCCCTCTACAGCAGCCTGCCGCTGATGTTCCTGGGCCCTGAATTCAGCGCGCCGGAAGCGGTGGATATTTTCTCCGTGGTGCTCGGCCGTCCGGTGCTCAAGACCAGCATGCGCCAGCGTCTGCTGAAAATGACCGAGGCAGGTTATCTGCAGGAAACCGGCCGCAAGAAAAGCGGCGACGGCGGGCGGCCGCAACGCACGGTGGAGAATCTCAAGCCGGCCAGCGTTTACCTTTTTGATCGGTGTTTTCTGGAGTAGGGATTAGCGGGCTAGCGTGAATGCTGGCGCCATCCGCTCCTGCTCATTGCCTGAGATTCCAAGATAACGCGCAATCCTGGGCCATTTACTGATGACGCCCCGGAACCTATCTATGGTTTGTCTGGCATCGTCAGCAGAGACGCGGAAGTAGCCAGCCACACTCATTGCCAAATCAAGGTCCATGGCGTTATCCACCTCTGAAACGTTTAGTCTCAAGCCAGTGTCGCCAGGGACAGGGTTCATGTCATATGCAGGCGAAAGACGCCAACCGCGTCCTGGCTCCAACAGGAAACCATGGTTGCGTAGATGGTCGTCAGTATTCGAAACCAGCATGTTGAAGACAATTCTTCGCCAAAGCTCGGGAAGATCTACGTTGGGGGCTGCTCCCTCCCTCACCAACACCTCTGCAATTTCCAGATAGCTCGCCCCCGTCTCATGCCCATCACCATCCTGGCGGTCCGTCAGGGTCATTGCTGAAGCAAAGTGAAATCGCCCGCCCTTGGCTGTTCTGTCAAAGCGCTTGACCATGAAACAGTGATGCTCACTCGCATACCGTTGCGCTTTTCCTTCAGCAACATTTAGCCCACAGCCTTGGGCCAATGTATTGACGACCATCTCCCAGCCGCCCACGTCGTGGGTGTCTCTATTACTGGGAAACTTCCCTATCCAGAGGGCTTGATCGTCGTCTACTACACTTGCCTTGGGCCTTGCGCCACCCAGTGAGCCACCTGGAGCAATGAGCATTCGAATCCAGTCCTGACCATGGGGCCCCCGGTCCTCTCCAGCTTCAAATCCACGCGAAGCCTCTTCAAGTTCACGCATACGGGCCATAGGTGGGGCGGCCTGCTCCACATGGTTATCAAGAAATTCTCCTTCTTCCTCAACTTTGAAACGCAGTCCCCCTACCCGGTAAGCGTCGTGAACGCCGATAAGGTAGTCCGAGTCAAATAGACGTGCGTCCTGCGGTACAAATCCTGCTCGCTTGTCTCGCTCCAAGCGACGATCCATCAGCAGCCGCCCCCATCGATCAGGCGAGGAGTCCGATACGCACCCAAAGCAGTTTCTCGCTGGATATTGCCGTCCTTCGTAAGGCTGAATCCGAGGATCGATTGCGATTTGAGTGTGAATGGTTTGAAGGACAGCCCGCGCGTATTCGAACTCCATACGTTCGGATCCTGCCAATCTTCGGGAATGAAGGGTTCCTAGCAGGACCGGTGCTGTGTCATTCCAGTCTGCGTAGACGAAAATCCTTTCAGGCATCGTCGTCCCCTAAAAGCTTCTTGGCCAGTTCGGAGCTTGTCTGGCTCCGACTGACAGCGGCACTCGACATAGCGAGGTTCTCTTTCGCTGAGATGCTGATCAAATTGTCTCGATGAAACTGACCAGGCAGCGATACTTTCGGCTTGATGTGCTCGACTGTGACACGCCTCTTCAATTCAGCATCTTGCAGATCACGGCCTAACTCATCCGTGTGTGCGAGTAACTCAAGGTCCTTCTCCAACCCCAACACCACTAATACCGACACGTAGGCCCCGATGGTCACAGCAGGGCTGCCACTCTCCAAGGCCCTCAACGTAGGCGCGCTCATACCTGCCCGCGCAGCCATTTGCGCCGCAGTGATCTTACGGCGCTTACGAGCCAGCTCGATCCGTTCGCCAAACTGGCGCAGGAGCCGCTCGGCTGACGGCATGAGAGGTGCTGTTTTTTTTGGCATCAGTATTTTTTCAGTTTCGTCGTTAATTTGAAAAAATACTAGCATAGCTATTCGTCGAAGGACGCTAGGCGAAGCGAATTATGAAAATATTTTTTCATAAATTAGATAATATTCGAGAAATACCTTCATCCAACTGCATACTTCTACTCGACCGGGAAGCTAGCAGTGGCCGACTGAGTCACTCCAGCCCGGCAGTAAAGACCTTACCCGGATTCATCAGCCCCGCCGGGTCCAGCGTGCGCTTGATGGCGCGCATCAGCTCCATCTCCAAGGGATCCTTGAAGCGAACCGCCGCGTCAGGCTTGGCTTGCCCCAGGCCATGCTCGGCGCTGATGCTGCCGTTGAAGGCACTGGTCATCCGGTAGATGACCTGCATGATCGCCTGTTCCCGCGCCTTGAACGAGGCGTCCGCGTCGCCGATCGGCTTGCTGATGTTGTAGTGCAGATTGCCGTCGCCCATGTGGCCATAAGAAACGATGCGCACGCCCGGAAAGTCCTGTTGCAGCGCGCGATCGGTGCGTTCGATGAATTCGGGTATGCGGCTCACGGGTACGCTGATGTCATGCTTGAGACTGGGGCCTTCATGGTTCTGCGCCTCGGAAATACCTTCGCGCAGCGCCCACAGCGCGGCCGCCTGTGCCTGGCTGCTGGCCAATACCGCGTCGATGACCCAACCGCGTTCGAAGGCATGGGCCAGGCCGTTTTCCAGCAACAGCGCCAAGGGCGCATCGGGGACCGTGTCGCGCAGTTCAATCAAGGCGTACCAAGGGTGTTTCGCTTCCAGAGGGTCAGTGCAGCCGGCCACATGGTCCAGGACAAACTCCAGGCTCTGGCGCGACATCATTTCGAAGCCTGTCAGGCGATCAGCGCACAGGCTGCGGACATGACCGATCAAATCCACCGCCGCTTGCGGCGAAGGCAGCGCGACCCAGGCTGTCGCCGTGCTGTGGGTGGCCGGAAACAGTTTCAGCACCGCCGCGGTGATGATGCCCAGCGTGCCCTCCGAACCAATGAACAAATGCTTGAGATCGTAACCGGTGTTGTCCTTG
>NZ_JAOSHO010000195.1 GCF_025917275.1 Pseudomonas agronomica
CCCGCCGCGGAGCGTGCGCGCCTGTTCATCCATGATGCCCTTGGCCAACCGATTACCCTGGACGATCTGGTCGAGGCCAGCGGCCGTGATCGCTGGAGCCTGTCACGGGATTTCCGCGCCCTGTACGGCACCAGCCCCTATCGCTACATCACCCAGCGCCGATTGAACGAAGCCCGGCGCCTGGTATTGCAGGGCCTGCCGTTGAGCGAAGCAGCCCTGGCCTGTGGCTTTTTCGACCAAAGCCACATGACGCGGCTGCACACCGAGGCCTTCGGCATTTCACCGGCACGCTGGCTGAAGATGCTGCGTTGAAATCCAGCGCCGCACGCTATGAAAAGCTGCACGATCATCCAATACCCGCCTCACCCCCGACCGTAAGGTAGCGCTCTTCTTCCACCACGGAGCGTGCCCTGATGAATCATTACTCCCCCATCAACTTCGCCCAGAAATACGCGCTGTTCGCCGAGCAGTGGGCGCCCAAAGTCATCGCCGAAATGAATGACTACCAGTTCAAGATCGCCCGGCTCGAAGGCGATTTCATCTGGCACACCCATGCCGATACCGATGAAACGTTCATTGTGCTGGACGGTGAACTGCGTATCGACTTTCGTGACGGCGCCGTGATGATTGGCCCGGGCGAAATGTACGTGGTCAAGAAAGGCGTCGAGCACAAACCCAGTGCCGTCCAGGAAGTGAAACTCTTGCTGATCGAGCCGCGCGGCGTCATCAATACCGGTGAAGAAACCAACGAGCGAACGGCGGTCAATGACGTCTGGATCTGACCGAGCCAGGCTCAGTCGTACTCCGCTTCCTCGTGGTCACCGAGCAGCCGACGCTGGCGAGGCGTCGCGGCGGCGAGTACCACGGGATTGAACTGCCAGTGCAGATAGGGCGAGAACTTCTGCGCGACCATCCGCCGACCGTAGTGCACCTGGAGCATGTAGCGCGTGCGATCGGCGGTCCGGTTGTCGCTGCCGGCGTGCCACAGCTCGCTGCGCAATATCAAGACATCGCCCGCCCGGCATAGCACCGGCTGCGCCGAGCGCCCATTCCATTGCGTCTCGCCGGCAGCGGGCGCTCGCCCCGCCTTGTGGCTGCCGGATATTACCCGCGTCGGGCTCAGGTCGGCATCGATGTCGTCGAGGTAGAACTGTGCGGTGAACACCTGTATCGGCAGTTCGAAACCGGGATCGGCCAGCAGGCCCGACGGCAATTCCATCGGCAGGTAATCCAAGTGCAGCGCAGCGCCGACGAAACCAGGATGGCAGCGCCAGGCCGTCTGGCCGATGATGTGGCAATCGTCGCCCAGGGCCGCCTCGGCCAACTCGATTACCCCGCTCACCTCCAAGTAAGGCAGCCAGAACGGGTCACGATTGAACACGCATTTGTAATGATCGATGACGCCGCTGTAATCCCAGTGCTGGGGTTTCAGCAGGTCGATAGCACGACGCACTTCAGCGATTTGCCCGGCATCCAACACGCCGGACATCAGGACAAAGCCGTCCTGATGCAGGGCTCGCAGAAGGTCGTCAGTCGGCACGACACCACCTGCTTCAGGTGCGGAAGCGGCCGGTCAGCTCGGCGAGGTTTCTCGACAGGCTGGAAAGCTGCTGGCTGGCGTGCATGCTCTGGGCGGAATTGGCCGCCGCTTCGTTGGACAGATCACGGATGTCGGAAATATTGCGGGCTATTTCCTCGGTAACGCTGCTTTGCTCTTCGCAGGCGTTGGCGATTTGCGCGGCCATGTCATTGATCCGCTGGATAGAACCCCCAGTGCCGCTGAGCACCTGATCGACACCTGCCGCACGCTCGACGCTGTCCCGGGCCTTGCTGCTGCCGACCTGCATCGCTTGCACAGCCTTTGCGACACCGCTCTGCAACCGCTCGATGCGAACCTGAATGTCCTTGGTCGAATCCTGGGTACGGGCCGCGAGCGCCCTCACCTCATCGGCCACGACGGCAAACCCACGGCCCTGCTCACCGGCCCGCGCGGCTTCGATTGCAGCGTTGAGTGCCAACAGGTTGGTCTGCTCGGCAATGCCACGTATCACTTCGAGCACCGCGCCGATACTGGACGTTTCCTGGGCCAACGCCTCGATCGTGCCCGAGGCGCTTTCGACTTCCTGGGCCAACTGGCGGATCGACTCGATGGTGCTGCTGACGACTGCGGTGCCGTCGCGAGACTGACTGCTCGCCTGTTGCGCGGCATCCGAGGCGCTCACTGCGTTATGCGCAACCTCATGCACGGCGGCGCTCATCTGGGTGGCAGCGGTACTGACTTGATCCAGTGCCGCGTGTTCGCTGCTGATCAGCCGATCATTCGTCGCAGCCATATCGGCCATGGCGCGTGCGGCGGAATCGACCTCCCCGGTCACTCGGCCCACTTCGGCAATCAGCGGTTGCAGCTTGTCGAGGAAGCGGTTGAACGCACTGCCGAGCTGGCCCAACTCATCAGCCGAACGCACTTCGAGACGGCCCTTCAGATCGCCGCCGCCCTCGGCGATCTGTTCGACCCGGTGCAGCAAGCGACGCATCGGACGCAACACCACCATCGGCAAGGTCACGATCAGCAGGACGCAACCGAGCAGACCGACCAACAGAATCCCTCCCTGCTGCAGGCCCACGGCTTGTCCGTGATCGATCGCCGCCTGGCCTTCCCGTTGCGACGCCTCGTCTTCCAGCTCCCCCAGCTTATCGATGGCATCGCGCATGGTGTCGAACTTGCTTTCGCCGTCACCAAAACTCAGCGCACTGGCCGCCTGCGGATTGCTCGCGGCTTGCTCAACGACCTGCCGCGAGATCTGCGACCACTGGGCAAAGCGGTCATTGAACTGACCGACCAATGCCTGCGCCTCGGCACCCGGCTGCATCGCCGCGTATTTTTGCACGCGATCATACGCTTGCTTCAGATTGTCCCTATGACTGGCCCGCAGCGCCTCAACATGTCCGCTCGCACCGCCGCCCAGCAAGCTCCGTTCGGCAACAAACGCCTGGTACAGGTCGCGATCCGCATTGAGCAACAGGCTGATGGCCGGCAGATAACGCTTGGTCAACTGCGTGCTGGACTCCGTCACCTGGCCGATACCACGCACGCCCGCGCCCCCCATCAGCACAAGTAATACAGCCAGGAACACCATCGGGAGGGTGATTTTCCAGCGAAAGCCCAAGTCGGCGAAGAACCGCAGCATGGTGTCATTCCTTACACGGGGGGATTACCTGCCTATCGGCAGCCTTGTCTTGAGCTATAGACCATTAGTCCAGTTGTTACAAAGCTTTGGGTGTGGGGAGGGCTATGGTTAGGCAGGTCGCGGAGGGATTGGACTGGGTGAAAATGATGGAAAGGACGTCAGTGTTTTGGGGAAATTTTCTGACATTTTCCGCCCACATAATTCGATGCGAGGAGACATTCCGAGTGACTCAGCGGGCCTTCAGGATTTTGCACAGCTGTGCTGCATTCCGTTGAGGGATGGTTGCGACGTGTTGGATGTCATAGCCCGACGCCTGGATGCAGAGCCGGCCTAACATCAAGATCCCTCGTGGAGTCCCCGTCGAACCGAGCATGGTTCGACGGCATTGAAATCCTCCGATTTGCCCGGATTCGATTCTGCACGAATACACGCGTCTCGGAGGCTCCGATGGCTACCAGAAGAAAAGTCGACAAACCGCACAAGAAAGTGACCAGCGATGAGCTGACATTTCTTGATGTTCGGCAAGCTGCGCGTGATGGTAAGAAAGTGTTCGATAAATTTGTAATCGCTGGCAAGCTTCCTATTACAAAGTAAGCCTTGATGCTAGCCGTTAAGAACATGCACGCTTTGAAGAAATAACGAATTCGAAACGTTTCGCGGCATGCTTTATAACCATAGCGTTTGCATCGAGGGCCGGCGCAGCTTCCTGAGCAGCGATGGGTTTCCATCACGCCCCAAAAATGCCCTAAACCAAACGCCAAAAACGAAAAAGCCCCTGAAATGTTCAACCATTTCAGGGGCTTAGCCGTATTCAATAATGGCGGAGAGATAGGGATTTGAACCCTAGGTACTGTCGCCAGTACAACGGATTTCGAATCCGTCCCGTTCGGCCACTCCGGCATCTCTCCAGTGGCGCGCATCATACCAGCACATTCGCCGGAAGCGAACCCCCGGGCGAAATTTTTTCCGTGCTATCAGATGCTTGCGTCGATTACAGCGGTACACCCAGGCGTTGGGCGACTTCTTCGTAGGCTTCGATGACGTCACCGAGGCCTTGGCGGAAGCGGTCCTTGTCCATCTTCTTCTTGGTGGCCTTGTCCCAGAGGCGGCAGCCGTCCGGGCTGAACTCGTCGCCCAGGACAATGGAGCCGTCGCTGAACACGCCGAATTCAAGCTTGAAGTCCACCAGCAGCAGGCCAGCGTCGTCGAACAGCTTGGTCAGCACGTCGTTGACCTTGAGGGACAATTCCTTCATGCGTGCCAGTTGCTCGGCGGTGCCCCAACCGAATGCCACGACGTGGGATTCGTTGATGAACGGGTCGCCCTTGGCGTCGTCCTTCAGGAACAGCTCGAAGGTGTAAGGGTTGAGCTTCATGCCCTCTTCCACGCCCAGGCGCTTGACCAGGCTGCCGGCGGCGTAGTTACGCACAACGCACTCGACCGGGATCATGTCCAGCTTCTTGACCAGGCATTCGTTGTCGCCCAGCAGCTTGTCGAACTGGGTCGGTACGCCGGCGGCTTCGAGCTTTTGCATGATGAAGGCGTTGAACTTGTTGTTCACCATGCCCTTGCGGTCCAGCTGTTCGATGCGCTTGCCGTCGAACGCCGAGGTGTCGTTGCGAAACAGCAGGATCAAGCGGTCAGCGTCGTCGGTCTTGTAAACCGACTTGGCTTTGCCGCGGTAGAGTTCTTCACGTTTTTCCATGATGGGCTCCGCTTGCTAAGTAGATGGGCTAGGCGATATGTCGCCAGTCGAGCCCTGAATCTTGATCGGCCAGTTGCAGCCAGTCCGGGTCGCACCCGAGGGTGTCGACAAAACATTGCCGGGCCAGCTGCGGCAGGTTGTTCTTGCTGCTCAGATGGGCCAGGACCAGGTGTTGCAGGCCTTGCCAGCCCAACTCGGCCACCAGGTACGCCGCCTGGTGGTTGTTCAAATGTCCATGTTCCCCGCCTACCCGCTGCTTGAGAAAGTAGGGATAAAACCCACGCGCCAGCATGTCCCGGCAGTGGTTGGACTCGATCATCAACGCATCGAGATCCCGGTAGCTGTCCATGACCCTGTCGCAATACGAACCCAGGTCGGTGAGCAATCCGAAGCGCCGCTCGCCGTCGCTGAACACATATTGCGTCGGTTCCCGGGCATCGTGGGCCACGCTGACCACGCTGATGTCCAGGGCACCGATTCGCAGTTGTTCGCCACCGGCTACGAAACCGGCAGGCTCGATCGGTTTACGCAACCCATCCAGCGTACCGCGACTCAGGTACACCGGCAGATTGTAGCGCCGAGACAGCAAACCCACGCCATGCACGTGGTCGGCATGTTCGTGGGTCACTAATATCGCGCTCAGTTGCGCCGGGTGCACACCCAGGCGCAACAGGCGCTTCTCGGTTTCCCGCAGGGAGAAACCACAATCGACCAGCACGTACGTGCCAGCACTGGCTATCAGCGTGCCGTTCCCCTGGCTACCGCTGCCGAGAACGGCAAAACGCATCGGATCAGCCCAGGTTGTCCTGAATCACGCCCAACACCTTGCGAGCCACGTCGGCCGGCGCCACAGTGTTGATGTTTTTCTCGACGGTGACCTGGACGTTGTCGCCGACCTTGCTCAGGCGAACCTGGTAACGCTCGGCACGGGCTTCGATTTCTTCCTTGTCCGGCTTGCTGCCGAACAGACCACTGAAGAAGCCAGGTTTCTCGTCTTTCTTCTCGGCTTTTTCAGCCAAGTTGATGTAGTACAGGCCCAGGCTGCGGTTGATGTCCTCAACGCGCCATTCGCCCTGCTCCAACGCGCGACCCACGCTCGACCAGGCGCGGTCGAGGTCGGAGCCGACGTTGAGCACCGGGTTGCCGCTGCCGTCTTCGCTCAGGCTGACGCGGCTTGGCGTGTCGTAGTCGCGGGTGGCGAGCATCGACACCGAGCCGCCCTGCTCAGCGGTACGGCTCATGCTCGCGAGCATGTCGTCCACCAGCGCGGCGTCGAGACCGGTGTTGACCGAACGGTTGGTGAAGGCCACGTCGGCAGTGCTGCCGGCGGGACGCTCGGCGCTGACCACGTAGATCTCACTGGTGTTGCGCTGCACGCCTGGCTCGATGCGCACACGCACGCGGGTTTCGCTGTCGGCTGCAACACCGGCGGCACTCAGGCGCTTGGCCATGGCGGCGGACAGTTCATCGGAACGCTGCCAGGTGGTGGTGAATTCGCCTGTCTGTGGACGCTGTTCGTCCAGGCGGAACCCGTTGTCCTGGAAGAACTGGATCGCCACCGGCCAGACTTCGGCCGGTGGGTGCTGGCCCATGACCCAGCTTGAATCACCGCTCTTCTGCAGGGTGTAGTCGCTGGCATCGGCCACGGCCGACAGCGGTTGTGGACGCGGGACAATGTATTCGCCCTTGACGCTGTCGTCAGCGACGTTGCGCGGGATCGGCAGCAGCGGATCCAGGCGCTTGGCGACGCTGACGTCCGGCGGCAGTTGCATCGGTGCAGTCTGTTGCGCTTGCAGGTAATCGCTACCACGATCGCGGAAGTAACCTTCCGGCCCCCAGACCCATCCGCAGCCACTGGTGCTGGAGATAATCAAGGCAAGTGCGGAAAGTCCGGCCATTCGCTTCATGCGTTGTACTTCCTCAATTAAACCTGGACGCCGGACTGGCGCATGGCCTGCCGCAGCGTTTCGTGACAAGGGGTGCTCAGCCAGGTCAGTGGCAGGCGGATGCCTTCGTGCATCAGGCCCATTTCGACCAGGGCAAACTTCACCGGGATCGGGTTGGCTTCGATGAACAGGTCCCTGTGCAGCGGCATCAGTTTTTCGTTCAGTGCCCGGGCGGTCTCGGCGTCGCCGTTCAGCGCAGCCTCGCAGAGGTCGGCCATTTCGCGCGGGGCAACGTTGGCGGTGACGGAAATGTTGCCCTTGCCACCCATCAGGATCAGCTCGACAGCGGTCGGATCATCACCGGACAGCACGAGGAAGTCCTTGTCCACGCCATCGAGGATGGCCTTGGCGCGCTTCAGGTCGCCGGTAGCCTCCTTGATGCCGATGATGTTCGGCACGGTGGAGAGGCGGATCACGGTCTCGGCCTGCATGTCGCAGGAGGTGCGGCCGGGAACGTTATAGAGAATCTGCGGGATGTCGACGGCTTCGGCAATGTGCTTGAAGTGCTGGTACAAGCCTTCCTGGGTCGGCTTGTTGTAATACGGAACGACCAGCAGGCAGGCATCGGCTCCGGCTGCCTTGGCGTTGCGGGTCAGCTCGACGGCTTCGCGGGTCGAATTGGCGCCCGTGCCGGCGATGACCGGAATGCGCCCGGCAACCTGTTTGACCACGGCTTTGATCACGGCGATGTGTTCTTCAACATCAAGGGTTGCCGACTCGCCGGTAGTACCGACTGCGACGATGGCATGGGTGCCGTTCTTGAGATGGAAGTCCACGAGTTTGCTGAGGCTGTCCCAGTCAAGACGCCCTTGTGCATCCATGGGAGTGACCAGTGCCACCATACTGCCCGCAATCATGAAACCGCTCCTGCCGGAAAAAGAGAGCGGTAATGGTACTGGCGCCAAGATGCTTGTACAAGCGAACTCCCATTCCCCTTGGCGATGGTTTTCGCTACCCTTCAGGCTTTGATCGGTACCGCTGAGCTCACATGCCGGTTTCCAGCCTCCGTTTTCGTCGCTACAAGCCCCGATCCTGCGTTTGTCACGGGTGTATTTGTGTTGTCCCGCAACGCATTGCACCCTCCAGGCTCAGGGCTTGAACCGTTCGGTTTTCCAGGGCTGTCACCACGCCGAGCTGAAACGTATCGACCGCTCATCGCTTTAGGAATGCTGCATGTCCACCCCCACAGTCCGCGAACAATTCCTTGTTATCAGTGCCCTTGGCGCCAACCCCATGGAGCTGACTAACGTCCTGTGCCGCGCCAGCCATGAGAATCGCTGTGCGGTCGTGACATCACGCCTGACTCGCCACGGCGAATGCAGCGCGCTCGTGCTGGAAATCTCTGGCAGCTGGGACGCCCTGGCCCGCCTGGAGGGCAGCCTGCCCTTGCTGGCCAAGAAGCATGCGTTCACCGTCAACGTTGTCCGCAGCGCAGCGCTGGAGAATCGTCCCCAGGCCCTGCCGTATGTGGCCTACGTGAGTTCGGCCTACCGCCCGGACATTATCAACGAGCTGTGCCAGTTCTTCATGGACCATCACGTCGAGCTGGAGAACCTGACCTGCGACACCTACCAGGCTCCGCAGACCGGCGGCACCATGCTCAACGCTACGTTCACCGTGACACTGCCGGCCGGCACCCAGATCAGTTGGCTGCGCGATCAGTTCCTGGATTTCGCCGACGCGATGAACCTGGATGCCCTGATCGAACCGTGGCGCCCACAAAACCCAATGTAAGGAAGCGTTCATGGCCGTTGCCGTCGACCAGCCGGTTACCGATTTCCAAGCGCCCGCCACCAGCGGGCAGACCATCAGCCTCGCGGCCCTGAAAGGCAAGCAGGTGGTCATCTACTTCTACCCGAAAGACAGCACGCCCGGCTGCACCACCGAAGGCCAGGGGTTCCGCGATCAGTACGCACAATTCCAGGCCGCCAACACCGAAGTGTTCGGCGTCTCCCGGGACAGCCTCAAGTCCCACGAGAACTTCAAGTGCAAGCAGGAATTCCCCTTCGAGCTGATCAGCGACAAGGACGAAGCGGTTTGCCAGTTGTTCGATGTGATCAAGCTGAAAAAACTGTACGGCAAGGAATACCTGGGCGTTGATCGCAGCACATTCCTGATCGACAAGGATGGCGTGCTGCGCCAGGAATGGCGCGGCGTGAAAGTGCCGGGGCATGTGGAT
>NZ_JAOSHO010000196.1 GCF_025917275.1 Pseudomonas agronomica
CTGTTGCAAAGCATGAACCGCGGCGACGAAGCCCTGCCGCTGATGGAAAAAAGCATCAAGAAATATCCGGACGACAAACGCCTGCGCCTTACCTATGCGCGCATGCTGGTCGAGAACAACCGCATGGACGACGCCAAGGTCGAATTTTCCAGCCTGGTGCAGCAGTACCCGGAGGATGATGACCTGCGTTATTCCCTCGCACTGGTCTGCCTGGAAGCCAAGGCCTGGGAAGAGGCCAAGGGTTATCTGGAAGACCTGATCGCTCGGGAAAGCCACGTCGATTCGGCCCACCTGAACCTCGGTCGCATCGCCGAGGAGCGCAACGACCCCGAGAGCGCCCTGATCGAATACGCCCAGGTCGGCCCGGGCAATGATTACCTGCCGGCGCAGTTGCGCCAGGCCGACATCCTGATCGGCAACGGCAGGACGGCCGAGGCCCAGAGTCGCCTGGCCATCCAGCGCGACACCCAGCCGGACTATGGCATCCAGCTCTTCCTGATCGAGGCCGAGACCCTGTCGGCCAACAACCAGGGCGACAAGGCCTGGGGCGTATTGCAACAAGCCTTGAAGCAATACCCGGACGATCTGAACCTGTTGTATACCCGCGCCATGCTGGCGGAAAAACGCAATGACCTGGCCCAGATGGAGAAAGACCTGCGCCTGATCATCCAGCGCGACCCGGACAACGCCATGGCCCTCAACGCCCTTGGCTACACCCTGTCGGATCGCACTACCCGCTACGATGAAGCCAAGGTGCTGATCGAGCAGGCGCACCAGATCAACCCGGAAGACCCGGCGGTACTCGACAGCCTCGGCTGGGTGAACTTTCGGCTGGGCAATCTCGACGAAGCCGAACGCCTGTTGCGCCAGGCCCTGGAGCGATTCCCGGACCAGGAGGTCGCCGCTCACCTGGGTGAAGTGTTATGGGCCAACGGAAAACAACGCGAAGCCCGGCAGATCTGGGACAAGTTCCTCAAGGAACAACCCGACAGCCCCATCCTGCGCAGCACCATTAAACGCCTGACCGGATCAGAGACTCTTTAAGATTATGTTTTTGCGCCATTTCATTGTTTTCAGTTTCATCGCTCTGCTCGCCGGCTGCGCGGGCTTCGGCGCCCGTGAATCCGTCCAGGGCCAGGGCAACCAGGCCCAGTGGCGCGAGCACAAGCAACAATTGAGTGGCCTCGATGGCTGGCAGATCGACGGCAAGATCGGTATTCGCGCGCCGAAGGATTCGGGCAGCGGCACCTTGTTCTGGCTGCAGCGCCAGGATTACTACGACATTCGCCTCTCCGGGCCGCTGGGTCGTGGCGCCGCACGCTTGACCGGCCGGCCGGGCCAGGTTTCGCTGGAAGTCGCCAACCAGGGGCGCTACGAGGCGCCGACGCCTGAAGCGCTGCTGGAAGAGCAATTGGGCTGGAAGCTGCCCGTGTCGCACCTGACCTGGTGGGTTCGCGGCCTCCCGGCACCGGACAGCAAGAGTCGCCTGACCCTCGACGGGGACAGTCGCCTGTCCAACCTGGAGCAGGACGACTGGCAGATCGAATACCTCAGCTATGCCCAGCAGAACGGCTACTGGTTGCCGGAGCGCATCAAGCTGCACGGCAGCAACCTCGACGTCACGCTGGTCATCAAGCAATGGCAGCCGCGCAAGCTGGGGCAATGACATGAGCGCGACACGCTTGACGCTGCCCTCCCCGGCCAAGCTCAACCTGATGCTGCACATCCTCGGCCGGCGACCGGACGGCTACCACGAGCTGCAGACAATCTTTCAGTTCCTGGACTACGGCGACGAGATCACTTTCGCCGTGCGCGACGATGGCGTGATCCGCTTGCACACCGAATTCGCTGGCGTTCCCCACGACAGCAACCTGATCGTCAAGGCCGCAAAACAACTCCAGGAACAATCCGGTTGTTCGCTGGGCATCGATATCTGGATCGAAAAAATCCTGCCCATGGGCGGCGGTATCGGTGGCGGCAGCTCGAATGCGGCGACGACTTTGCTGGGCCTGAATCACTTGTGGCAACTGGGCTGGGACATGGATCGCCTGGCGGCCCTGGGCCTGACGCTGGGCGCCGACGTGCCGGTTTTCGTGCGTGGCCACGCGGCTTTTGCCGAGGGCGTGGGGGAAAAACTCACGCCGGTGGAACCCGAAGAACTCTGGTACCTGGTGCTGGTGCCGCAAGTATCTGTAAGTACAGCAGAAATTTTTTCAGATCCACTGTTGACACGTAACTCTCCTCCCATTAAAGTGCGCCCCGTTCCCAAGGGAAACAGTCGAAATGACTGCTTACCGGTGGTAGCAAGGCGTTATCCAGATGTTCGTAACGCATTGAATTTGTTAGGTAATTTTACCGAAGCAAAACTCACCGGAACTGGAAGTTGTGTGTTTGGGGGCTTCCCAAGCAAAGCTGAAGCTGATAAAGTCTCGGCCCTTCTGACAGAGACCCTTACAGGGTTTGTAGCGAAAGGAAGCAACGTTTCGATGTTGCATCGCAAGCTGCAAAGTCTGCTCTAAAAGGAATCGAGTGCTGGGCACTCGCAGCAACAGATACAGGGGCGTCGCCAAGCGGTAAGGCAGCAGGTTTTGATCCTGCCATGCGTTGGTTCGAATCCAGCCGCCCCTGCCATTTTCCTATACTCATCCAGGTATACCCTCAGCCTTCAGGTACTGCGCGTGTCCAAGATGATGGTCTTTACGGGGAACGCCAACCCCGATCTGGCTCGGCGTGTCGTACGTCAGCTGCATATCCCTCTCGGTGACATTTCTGTCGGTAAGTTCTCCGACGGCGAAATCACTGCCGAGATCAATGAAAACGTTCGCGGTAAAGACGTCTTCATTATTCAGCCGACTTGCGCTCCGACCAACGATAACCTGATGGAACTCGTCGTGATGGCTGATGCCTTCCGCCGCTCCTCGGCTACTCGTATCACTGCTGTTATTCCTTACTTTGGTTATGCCCGTCAGGATCGCCGTCCGCGTTCCGCACGTGTGGCTATCAGCGCGAAAGTCGTGGCCGATATGCTGACCGTAGTCGGCATCGATCGTGTACTCACGGTCGATCTGCATGCTGACCAGATTCAGGGCTTCTTCGATATTCCCGTGGATAACATCTACGGCTCCCCGGTCCTGGTGGATGACATTGAAGATCAGCGCTTCGAAAACCTCATGATCGTGTCCCCGGATATCGGCGGCGTCGTGCGCGCACGGGCCGTTGCCAAATCCCTGGGCGTTGATCTGGGTATCATCGACAAACGCCGTGAGAAAGCCAATCACTCCGAAGTGATGCATATCATTGGTGATGTCGAAGGGCGTACCTGCATTCTGGTCGATGACATGGTCGATACCGCCGGCACCCTGTGCCACGCGGCCAAGGCCCTGAAAGAGCATGGCGCTGCCAAGGTTTTCGCCTACTGCACGCACCCAGTGCTGTCCGGTCGGGCGATCGAAAACATTGAAAATTCCGTGCTGGACGAGCTGGTGGTGACCAACACCATCCCGCTGTCCGCTGCAGCACAAGCCTGTGCGCGTATCCGCCAACTGGATATCGCACCGGTGGTTGCCGAAGCGGTTCGCCGCATCAGCAATGAAGAATCGATCAGTGCGATGTTCCGCTAAGGGCCCTGCCCTTTCCTGAATGTCTCGTTGACGAAAAGCGCCCCGCCCCAACACTCATGTTGGGGCGGGGCTTTTTTGCCCATACCGCTTTGGCGTCGGTCGCAGACGTCATTCGGAAATGGCTATTTTGGAGATACAACATGAACGATTTTACTCTGAATGCTGAAGTGCGTTCCGACCTGGGGAAAGGTGCGAGCCGCCGCCTGCGTCGTCTCGCAAGCCTGGTTCCAGCTGTAGTCTACGGTGGCGACAAAGCCCCTGAGTCCATCAGCATGCTGGCCAAAGAAGTTGCCAAACTGCTCGAAAACGAAGCGGCCTACAGCCACATCATCGAGCTGAACGTTGGCGGCACCAAGCAAAACGTCGTGATCAAAGCCCTGCAGCGTCACCCGGCCAAAGGCCACGTGATGCACGCTGACTTCGTCCGCGTTGTTGCCGGTCAGAAGCTGACTGCTGTTGTTCCAGTGCACTTCATCAACGAAGCTGCTCCGGTCAAGAAAGGCGGCGAGATCTCGCACGTGACTTCGGAAATCGAAGTTTCCTGCCTGCCGAAAGACCTGCCTGAATTCATCGAAGTCGACCTGGCTGACGCCGAAGTCGGCACGATCATTCACCTGTCCGACCTCAAGGCTCCTAAAGGCGTTGAGTTTGTTGCCCTGGCTCACGGTGATGACAAGGCTGTTGCCAACGTCCACGCTCCACGTGTTGCTCCAGAAGCTACTGAAGAAGGCGCTGCAGAGTAATTTCACTCTGTCGCCGGAGTGACCGGAAACATCGCGGACTGGAACGTAGCGAGACAACGGGCAAGAACGCGAAGTTTACTTAACGGTAGATCCGCAATTTCGTTCGTTGTCGCCACACCGCCTGACGCGACATGTTATCCACCACTCCAGGAAGGGCCCCTATCGTGACTGCCATCAAACTGATCGTTGGCCTGGGTAATCCAGGCGCCGAATACGAACAGACCCGGCATAACGCAGGGGCCCTTTTTGTTGAGCGCATCGCGCACGCCCAAGGCGTCAGCCTGGCCGCCGATCGCAAATATTTCGGCTTGACCGGGCGCTTTTCGCACCAGGGTCAGGATGTTCGCCTGTTGATTCCCACCACCTACATGAACCGCAGCGGCCAGGCCGTGGCGGCATTGGCCGGTTTCTTTCGCATCAAGCCGGAAGAAATCCTGGTGGCCCACGACGAACTCGACTTGCCTCCGGGCGTTGCCAAGCTCAAGCAGGGCGGCGGCCATGGCGGTCACAACGGGTTGCGCGACATCATCGCGCAACTGGGTAATCAGAATACCTTTCACCGCCTGCGGCTCGGCATCGGCCACCCGGGCGTCGCCAGTATGGTTTCAAACTTTGTCCTGGGTCGTGCGCCTCGCGCCGAACAGGAAAAACTCGATGCCAGCATCGACTTCGCCCTCGGCGTGCTGCCGGATATCCTCGCCGGTGAATGGAACCGCGCGATGAAAAACCTGCACAGCCAGAAGGCCTGACACTTATCCGAGGGGAAACACCATGGGATTCAATTGCGGCATCGTCGGCCTGCCTAACGTCGGCAAGTCCACCCTGTTCAACGCCCTGACCAAATCCGGGATCGCGGCCGAGAACTTCCCCTTCTGCACCATCGAGCCGAACAGCGGCATCGTGCCGATGCCCGATCCACGCCTGGAAGCCTTGGCGGCGATCGTCAATCCCAAGCGTATCCTGCCGACCACCATGGAATTCGTCGACATCGCTGGCCTGGTGGCCGGTGCGTCGAAAGGCGAAGGCCTGGGTAACAAGTTCCTGGCCAACATCCGTGAAACCGATGCCATCGCCCACGTGGTGCGCTGCTTCGAAGACGAGAACGTGATTCATGTTTCCAACAGCGTCGACCCGAAGCGCGACATCGAAATCATCGACCTGGAACTGATTTTCGCCGACCTCGACAGCTGCGAGAAGCAACTGCAGAAAGTCGCTCGAAACGCCAAGGGTGGCGACAAGGACGCCGTCGTTCAGAAAGGCCTGTTGGAACAGCTGATCGCCCACTTCACCGAAGGCAAGCCTGCGCGCAGCCTGATGAAGAACATGAGCACCGACGAGAAACAGGTGATCAAGGGCTTCCACCTGCTGACTACCAAGCCGGTCATGTACATCGCCAACGTCGCTGAAGACGGTTTCGAGAACAACCCGCACCTGGACGTGGTCAAGGCCATTGCCGAAGAAGAAGGCGCCATGGTCGTTCCGGTCTGCAACAAGATCGAAGCGGAAATCGCCGAGCTGGACGACGGTGAAGAGAAAGACATGTTCCTCGAGGCCCTGGGCCTGGAGGAGCCAGGCCTGAACCGCGTGATTCGCGCTGGCTACGAAATGCTCCACCTGCAGACCTACTTCACCGCCGGTGTCGAAGAAGTCCGCGCCTGGACCGTTCGCGTGGGTGCTACCGCCCCGCAAGCCGCCGGCGTCATCCACACCGACTTCGAGAAAGGCTTCATCCGCGCCGAAGTCATCGCCTACTCGGATTTCATCCAGTACAAGGGCGAAGCAGGCGCCAAGGAAGCCGGCAAATGGCGTCTGGAAGGCAAGGAATACATCGTCAAGGACGGCGACGTGATGCACTTCCGCTTTAACGTCTAAGTGAAAAAAACCGCGTGGCAGCGTCTGTCTGCCACGCGGTTTTTTTGTGCCCGTCAACTCAGCAAATGCCATTGATCGACATCTGGCGCCACCCCGATCAGACCTAATCCGGCGTCAGGCGCCGCTGCGGGAGCAAAGACCATGTTGTCTTCGCCCAGGCTTTCCCGCCAATCCCCAGCCAGCGCAATCTGGAACGAATGGCCTTGCGCGTCCGCCTCCGCATCCCTCAGGTAAGTACGGTCCAATGCCTGGTTGTAAACCAACTTCAGCGTAGCGCCCGTGCCCTCTCCGAAGCCGGTATAGCCCAGCGCCGACACATCGATCTTGTCGTCAACCGTGAAGCCTTCGATCAGGTCGGCAAAGCTCTGGCTGTCAGTCCGGTAGCTGTCCTCGGTAGAGAGATAGCGGAACACGTCGGCGTTTTCCCGATTGTCCGTCCACAACGAAATGTCGGCCCGGTCTCCGCCGTTGAGACGGTCGGCGCCCGCGCCGCCGATGATGACATCCGCTCCGGCGCCGCCGTTGATACGGTCATTGCCGTCCAGGCCACGGATGATCTCCGACAAGGCTGAACCGGTGATCGTATCGTTGGCAGACGTACCATCGACGGTGGGCGCGGTAAACACCAGGTTGGTGCTGTTCAATTGCCCGACCAGATTACCGTCCAGGGCCAGTTCAAAACGTTGCCCGTCGGCATCGGCGTCGAAGCTCTTGAGGTAGGTGCGGGTGCCGTCCGCGCTGGCCTGGATGGCCAAGGTACCGTGGTGCCCGTCGCCAATCCCGGTGAAGCCCAAGCCGATCAGGTCAATGCGGTCCTCGGAGACATTAAAGTCCTGGATGCGGTCGCTGCTGTTCAGCGTGGCGGTGCGGAAACTGTCGCTCAATTCGGTGAAACGGAAGATGTCCGCGCCTGAGCCACCTTGCAACAGGTCACGCCCGCCGTCGCCTTGCAGCACATCATCACCCGCCAGGCCATGGATGATTTCAGCAGCATCGGTGCCGCGCAGGATTTCCTCGCCAGCGTACCCGTCCACGTGGAGCTTGCCATCCTGGCTGCCGAAGCTGGTGTCCAGGCTGCCGTCGGCGTTCAGGCGGATGACATTGAAATCTCCGCTGTTCGTGCCGGCAGCCAAGATCCTGCCATCGGCTTGTACCGTCAACGCCACCGGCGTGTCGGCTTCAAAAGTCACCGAGCCATTGCTGCCAAAGCTGCTGTCGAAGGATCCGTCAGCGTTGAGCCGCACCACGGTAGCCAAGCTATCGCCCTCGCCATGGCCCATCACGATGATCTTGCCGTCAGCCTGCACGGTGACCACCGAGTCTTCGCCAAACCCCATGGCGGCGCTCAAATGCAGGACGCCATCGTCACCGAAACGGGTGTCCAACTGACCGTCGGCGTTGAAACGCTGCAAGGCGAACGTCGGATCGCCCACACCAGCGGCGTTGTAGGCAGCCCCGACCACAACGCTTCCATCCGCCAGCACGGCAGTGGAGATCCCGCCGTTGAAGAACGGGTCTTCGGAAATGTCGACGGTCAGTACGCCATGGTTGCCGAAGCCGTCGAACAAGCTGCCGTCATTGCCAACCTTGGTCACGGTCGCCTGGTCAAACCCGCGGGCACTGACCTGAAAGGTGCCGTCCGTATTGGCCGTCAGGTCGATATCCTTGAAGTCATGGGCGATGTCGACCGTCATGACGCCGTTCTGGCCAAAGCCAGCATCGCGCGTCCCGTCGCTGTTGTAGCGTTCCACCTGTATGCCGGTGTTCAACGCCACAGCGACAAGCACCTTGCCATCGGACTGCACCGCCGTCAGCTCATAGTGGGACGCCGGGGCTGTCGCGGCCGGTATTGTATCGACGCCACCTTCGTGAAAGCGGGTGTCCAGGCTGCCATCCGCATTCAGGCGGATAACAGAATGGTTCTGTTCGTAACCGTAGCTTTCCTCACCTGGCGCCCCGGGGTACCCCCATGCAAGGTACTCGGTATAGCCGCCAATCAGTATCTTGCCGTCCGACTGGACAGTGATGCTCTGGGCATCATCGAACTGGCCGGTGAGGTCGACCTGGACGGTGCCAGGGCCGGTTCTTACGGTATGGGAATTCAGTTTCGTGCTATCGATGGTCATGATTTAGTCCTTTAAAGAAATGCCGGATTCGTCATTCTGGAAGAGCCACAACGCTCTGAACGCTACCCCGATCCTTGGCTTGACCGGTGGCTTGCAGCCGTCAGCAGGCTGGATGGCCCTTTTGCTCGGAAACATCAAAGAGCGGCAAGTTCATTTCAGGCGAGGGGCTGACGACAAATGGCCAATAACCCCTCCCCTTCCCTGCTTATTGCGCAAGAAATGGGCTCCCTGTAGGCAACGTCCTAAGGAAGAAGAAGGCACCTTTATAGGACGCTTCTGAATTTTCAGAACGGGCGGTTTGCCTATGGTATCTGCCCTTCGCCGTGAGCCAATCTGGTCCCCTCGACATTAAAAACCACGCGCCATGAGCGTGGATTTCCAGGGGCAATCCATGAGTTCACCTCGTCCGGACACCAACACAGCCATCGATCAACACAGCGCAATACGCGTCGTGTGTTATTCATCACCCGCCCTGAAACGAGTCATGCAAACGACTGTGGGCGGCCATCAACATGTCTGATCCACGCCCGACCTTCTTCGACCACAGCCGCCACACCCTGCGAATTTCCGGCGTCGACGCCCACCTCGACGTCCTGGCCTTCACCGGCGAAGAACACCTGAGTCGTCCCTACCTCTAC
>NZ_JAOSHO010000197.1 GCF_025917275.1 Pseudomonas agronomica
TGACAATATCGTGAACCAGCGCGACAAGTTCAGCATGGCGCAGCAGATCACAAGCGGTTACATGACGATCTGGTGCGTCCAGCATTGCGACGGGCCGGATTCGCCACGGGTACGTGGCCCCGTATTTATCTACAACACCGTTGAAAGCGTAGTCAGCGAGGACTCGCCGACCGCGACACTGGTTGCCGGACACAACCTGACCGTTAACAGCACGGACTTCCGCAATCAGTACAGCGTGATGTCGGCAGCCAATGATCTGTCCATCACCAGTACCAACATCACTAATCAGGCTGCGCTCTCGGCTTCCGGAACGTCCGGCCATGAAGTGGGCGCAGGTACCTGGATCACTGGCGAGTATTTCTATCGACTCATTGATGAGGTGCGCGATTACGACAGGAAACACCCGCGCTCCGGACCGTTCGATCCCGTGGCGTTCAACGAGCTGGTAGGCAAGTTCGATCCCTCCCTGTTCTATGGCATCAACGATCCCATCGCGGTCCAGGCCGATGGGCAATCGGTCGCCGCAGCCATCATCCAGGCGGGCGGAACGGCCAAGCTCACCGCCTCAAACGACATCAGCAGCGTGGTCGTGCAGAACACCTCCGCGTCCGTGAGCGGGCGCTCCACGAATACGAATGTCTACAGCGCGACTCAACCCTCCGTTGTGCTGCTTAATCGCCAGTTGCCCCCCGACCTGTCGCAACAGCAGGTCAACCCCGTAAGCCTGCCCGGATTCAGCTTGCCGAGCGGGCAGAATGGCCTGTTCCGGCTGAGCGGGCAGGGCGGTAGCACGTCGGCTGCCAGCGGACCGCAGAACTGGTCCTTGGGCAACGCAAGCCTGAGCCCGGCCCAGCGCCAGCAAGCGCTGCCCGTCGGTCAAGTACGGGATCTCGCGCTGGGCAGCACCACGCAACCGTCCGCCAGCAACATGGACCTGGCAATCGATACCGACACGGCGGGCGGACGAATAACCGACCTCACCGTTAATCGGGTCCAAGGCCTGCCCACCCGCACGGTGACGGCCAACCCACACAAATACCTGGTTGAAACCAATCCGTTGCTCACTGACCTCAAGCAGTTCATGAGTTCGGATTATCTGCTGCAGAACCTCGGCTACGACCCGGACGAAAGCGCCAAGCGCCTGGGTGACGGCTTCTACGAACAGAAGCTGATTCAAGAGGCGGTGATTGCTCGCACCGGCCAGCGTTTCATCGACGGACAGACCTCCAACGAGGACATGTTCAAGTACCTGATGAACAACGCCATCGCCAGCAAAACAGAGCTCGATCTGTCCCTGGGCGTCAGCCTCACCTCCGAACAAGTCGCGGCCCTGACCCACGACATCGTCTGGATGGAAAACGTCGAGGTCAACGGCGAGCAAGTCCTGACGCCGGTCCTGTACCTGGCCAACGCCAACAACCGCCTCTCGCCCAATGGAGCCTTGATTCAAGGCAACAACCTCAACCTGGTGGCCGGAAAAAACCTGGAGAACGTCGGAACGCTGAAGGCGACCAGCAACTTGTCGGCTTCGGCGGGCGAGAACCTGGTCAACAGCGGCCTGATGCAAGCCGGTGAACGTCTCGACCTGCTGGCCGGAAACAACGTCATCAACAGGGCGGGCGGCATCATTACCGGTCGGGATGTCTCGGTGACCGCGCTGATGGGGGACGTGGTCAACGAGCGCACGGTGACGTCGTCACAAATCGCCTACGGCCAGGTTCAGGATCGCAAGGATTTCGCCGACAGCGCCGCGCGCATCGAAGCCGCCAACGACCTGAGCCTCTCGGCGGGCGGCAACATCAACAACATCGGCGGTGCACTGCAAAGTGGGCGCGACATCCACTTGAATGCCGCAAATGACGTCAACATCGTCGCTGCGCAGACCGTCGACAACCTGATCCGCGACGTCAACCGCAACAGCAGCACCATCACCCAGTACGGCGCCAGCGTCACTGCCGGGCGGGACGTCTCGGCGGTGGCCGGCCGTGACCTCAACGTCGTTGCCAGCCAGATCGATGCCAAGCGTGACGTCGGCATGAGCGCCACCGACAACGTCAACATCAGCTCGGCGGCGGATGAAGAACACTTCTTGTACAAGAGCAAGAAGCTGACGATCCAGGAAGACCATGTCCAGCAGGTCAAGGCTGAAATTACCGCCGGTGGAAACGTCGCCATGGACGCCGGCAAGAACCTGACGATGGTGTCGAGCCGGATCGCTGCTGGTGACGAGGCCTATCTGGTGGCGGGGGGCAAGCTGGGGTTGCTGGCGGCACAAGACAGCGATTATTCGCTGTATGACGAAAAGAAAAAGGGGAGTTGGGGGAGCAAGAAGACTCAGCGTGATGAAGTGACTGATGTGAAGAACATTGGGAGTGAGATCACGACGGGGGGCGATCTGGTCATCAAGAGCGGGGATGACCAGCGATATCAGGTGGCGAAGCTTGAAAGTGGCAAGGACATCACGCTGGACAGTGGCGGTTCGATTACCTTCGAAGCCGTGAAGGATTTGCATAAAGAGGACCACGCAAAAAGCAAAAGCAGCATGGCCTGGAGCTCGATGTCGGGCAAAGGCAATACCGACGAAACACTGCGCCAGACGCAGATGGTTGCTGCCGGTGCCATTGCGATCAAAGCTGTCGATGGGTTGAACATCGACATCAAGCAGGTCAATCAAGAAAGCGTCCATCAATCGATCAAAGCCATGGTCGATGCGGACCCGCAACTGGCGTGGTTGGCCGAAGCCGAGAAGCGCGGCGATGTGGATTGGCGCAAGGTCAAGGAAGTCCACGACTCTTATAAATACAGCCACTCCGGCATGGGGCCGGCTGTGCAGATGATCATTGCGATTCTGGTGGTCTATTTCACTGCGGGTGCTGCCAGTGGCTTGATTGGCACTATGGCCGGAAGCACCGCTGCTGCTGGTTCAGGTACAGCCTTTGCCGCAGCCGGAACAGCCACCGCCTCAGCGGTGGCCGGTGGCGCGGCAGCTGGGTCAACCGTGGCCGCCGGTTGGGCGAACGTGGCGCTCACGGCTATCGCAACGGGGGCTGCGAGCAACGCCACCACCAGCTTTATCAATAACGGTGGAAATCTGGGTGCCGTATTCAAGGATGTCACTTCTTCGGATGCCTTGCGCGGTTATGTCGTGTCTGGGGTAACGGCGGGATTGACGGCCGGAATCTTCGACAAGATGACCAATACCACCACATCGGTGGAAGGAGCCTTGCCAAACGCGGGCAAAGTTGTTGCCCAAGGTGGTCTATCGAGTTTGGAAGGCATCGGTCGGTTCGGCGCCAACCAACTGTTGCAGAACGGTACGTCAACGCTGCTGGACCGGGCGCTGGGTGGTGACAGTCAGTTCGATAACGCCCTGCGTAGCAGTTTGGCTAATACCTTTGCTGCGGCGGGATTCAATCTCGTTGGGGATCTTGGCAAGAAATTCGATTTGAAAGAGGGGGGACTCGCCAAGGTTAGCTTGCACGCGGTCATGGGCGGACTGGCCGCTGAGGCGGCTGGCGGTGACTTTAAAACCGGCGCGCTGGCTGCGGGTGCCAACGAGTTGTTGATTGATAGCTTGGCCGAGCAGTACACCGGGATGACCAAGGAGCAAAAGGACAGGCTTCTGGTGATGAACTCCCAAATAGTTGGTGTGCTTGCAGCCGCCGCGCAGGGAGGGGATGCGAAGAGCCTTCAGACCGGGTCATGGGTAGCGGGCAGTGCGACTTCCTATAATCGGCTGTTGCATTCGTCGGAGAAGAAAGCGCTTGCTGATGAGGCCAAGGCTCTTGAAGAGCAGGGCAAGCCTCAGTCGGATATGTCTTGGGAAGAAGTACTGCTTCTTGCCGCCAATGCTCAAGTGGATGCCACCGAAAACGCACGGCTGAAGGCACTTGTAGACAGTTTCCCCCCCGGCAATCCTGAAGGTGAGCACCTTGCGCAAGACTTGTTAACGGCGACCAAAAGCATCCAAGGTTTAGCTGCTCAGAACACGACACTTACGTGGAGTGATGGCCGCACAATCGTCGCCAATGGCGCCGAGGTCCATGCGTTTCAGGCGACGACTACTCAGTTCGTTGACTCCACCTTGTTCAATACCGCTTCCCAATGGTCCAGTAACAACAACTGGGCCAATGACCCCGAGATCGTTCCCACGGCTTGGAGGGAGCAATTCGGTGGAGACGCCGTCACTTATCTTAGGGAAATCGCTGGAGTTTCCAGTAGCCGACAAGAGTTCGACGACTTGGTGCAAAGGGTTTCAACTATAATCGGCGGTGGGATCGAAAGGGTTACCTGGGATTTGGATGCTGCGCTTGCAGTTACGGGCGCGCCTGCGGTATTAAGGGCCTTGCTGGCTAGGCGGCTTGCTGCGGCTGGTGTTGCTGATACGGTGGTGGTGGGTGCAAAAGGGATAGGCGAAGCTTCAGGGTCGGAAAAAAACTTCTCAATTGCCGATCGCGTCTTTGGTCAGCTCAATGATCCTCGAATGGGGCAACTTGCAGGAAAGCTTGATGCCGATGCCTTACAGAAGCTTGCTAATAATCCCAGCGCTACTCGGTTCATGGACGCAAGGACAGGGCATATCAATGTAATTCAAGAAGTTGAAGGGAAGCTGATTCGAATTACCGTGCCGAGAGACGAGATGAAGATTATTTCTGTTGGCCCAATTAGACCTAACCAAGTTAAAAATTTGTTAGGCAAGGGCGATTTTGTCCCGTTACCTTGAATTTTCGGAGGGCTTGTGGCTTCAATTCATATTGAGGAAATTCAAAAAATCCTGTTTTCGCAAGGCAATAAAGATTCCTTGCCAAATCAAGATAATGGGGAGGGCTACTTTCTAGAAATTAGATTTGACAGCTCTACTCGCAAGGCATCTGGGATTGTTGATGAAGAGTATAAGGATAAAGTAATAACTCTGGATTGCCCTTACGGCACAGTAGTTATTTTGTGTGATGAGGAAGGGCAGTTAAAATCAATTGAGTTAAGTTGAAAACGGGGACAGACCAGAATGGCACTTACTTAACAGCTAACTAGCTGATACGCCTGCAAAAAATGAAAAAAGGCTGGCCTTGGTCTACGGTGATAGTTGCGAACACACACCGATCAAGCAAGGACACAGCCCGAGTGAATCGTAGACGCCAAATCGTCCGACATCAACAGCACCGTATGCGCCAGCACGCCACGAACAGCAATGCTCATGCTTTCTTCAAACTGCTCAACGACCCAGAGCTATTGCGGGGTATCGAGTCGTCGATACCCAAGCATCGTCAGCGGCTATTCCCGCCGACCGAAACACTGTCCCTGTTTTTGTCCCAGGCGATGAGCGCCGATCGCTCCTGTCAGAATGCCGTGAATGATTTTTCTGTCAGGCGCTCTTGCGAGGGGTTGAAGCCCAACAGCATTCATACCGGTGCTTACTGCAAAGCAAGAGCGCGGCTGCCGGTGGAGATGGTTTCAACCTTGTTGCGCTCCACGGGGTCATCGATGAGCAACCGGGCTCCGTCATCGTGGCGTTGGAGGGGGCGACCTGTGCGCCTCGTGGATGGCACTACAGTTACCCTGCCGGATACGCCGGCCAACCAAGAGGCCTATCCGCAATCTCGTGGGCAGAAAGCCGGACTGGGCTTTCCCATCTGCCGGGTGGTGGGAATTGTTTGCCTCGCCAGCGGTGCTGTTTTGGATGCCTCGTTGGGACGTTTCCGCGGTAAAGGAGGTGATGAGCAGACGCTGCTCAGAACCATGCTCGATACCTTGGAACGAGGTGACATTGTGCTGGGCGATGCCTACTACGCAACCTACTTTTTGTTGTGTGAATTGCAACATCGAGGCGTGGACGGGGTGTTCAAAAAAAGGGGACAGATTTATTTTCTGAGTCTTTGCTACGCTGAAAGCTTCCACGGAGGAGAGGTCAAATATGCCCAGGATGGGACGTATTGTTTTGCCGAATTACCCACACCATATCGTGCAACGCGGTCATAACCGTCAGGTAGTTTTTGCGGTTCCCGAGGATTATCAACGCTACCTAACGGATCTGCGCGAGCTCAAGGATGCGTTTGGGGTTAGGGTCTTCGCCTATTGTCTGATGACCAATCACGTCCACCTGTTACTCGCTCCGGGTGAGTCGATCACTGGGTTGGGGCAGATGATGAAGGCTTTAGCGGCGCGTGCCACGCGTTACCGCAATCGGCTGGAAGGGCGCTCCGGTACGCTATGGGAAAGTCGTTACAAATCCAGTGTCGTGCAGTCAGATGCTTATCTCCTCGCCTGTTGCCGTTACATAGAATTGAATCCTGTACGCGCTCAGATGGTGGCTGACATAGCAGACTACCGTTGGTCGAGCTACCGAAGCCGGATAGGTGATTGTCCTGATAGCGAATGGCTGGATGTCGATCCCTGCTTCGTTGCTCTAGGCGCTACGGCTTTGGAACGGCGTCGTAGGTATGAGGCTTTCGTGTGCGAGGCCATACCTGCAGAGCAGGTCCGTTTGATCCGTGACGCGTTGCAACGAGGTCAGTTGACTGGGACAGGACGCTTCGTTGATGAGGTAGAGCGGATAGTTGGTATCCGGGTAGAACAACGAGGTCAGGGGCGGCCAAGGGGGAGAGCGGAAAAATAAATCCGTCCCCTTTTTGAGTCAATACTTAGGTGAGCCGTTATGGGTATGTATATTGCTGTTAGCAAAAGTGCAGGGTGGGGAACCTCCGGAGGCGTTTTTGATTGCATAGTCGAGGCAACCAGAAGGCAATTTAGTGATAGTCAAACGGGTTGTATGAGTGAAATTTATAGGCCGCTAGACGAGCAGGGGCAAAGTTTTATCGCGTTAGATGAAGTTGATGCACATTGCTTTAAATTGTTTTATGAAAATTGCAAGCTTGCTATGGAGGAGTTTCCAAACTCTGAGCATGGGAGGTTTGTTCCGAGGGATCATCTTCCTGGCATACTTTGGAATTGGTCAGAGGTGTTAAGGCTTATGAGTGAGGATCCTAGGTTTCTTATGGTCAAATGAAAACGGGGACATGTGAAAACGGGGGCAGACCCTGAGGGATCCCCGAATTTTCTTACAGGAAATCAAGAAGTTGGAATATTGAAGAGACCTGCATGAGTCGGCAACTTGGTTTGCACCACACAAAAACAAGATCCCGAACCCATGCAGGCCATCCGATTTTTACACAGAGCGCTCGCTCAAGCACTTCCCTCTGTCCATTCCCGTCGTCTGACTACGTTGATGAGTTGTGTTAGTTCATTGCTGCAAGGCCGTCGTCTGACGCTGACGGGACTAGGGCGGTCGATGCCAGGCCGGGCTTACCCCAAACATGCCATCAAGCGAGTAGATCGATTGCTGGGTAATCAGCACCTCAGAGCAGAGCGCCCACTGTTCTACTGGGTGATGTTACGAGCGTTGCTGGGCTCGCTAAAACATCCATTGATTTTGGTCGACTGGTCTCGAATTGACGCCCCAGGAGACGCGTTCTTGTTGAGAGCAGCGATTCCGTTGGCCGGACGCTCATTTCCCATTTATGAAAGTGTGCATGAGCGTGAGAGTTGCCCGAGATACCAAAAACGATTGCTCAACACACTGGCTGAACTACTGCCTGACGGCTGTATTCCCATCTTGGTAACTGACGCGGGTTTTCGGCGTCCATGGATGAAGGCGGTGGCAGCACAGGGCTGGTATTACGTAGCTCGCATACGAAATCGTGAGCTTTATCGCACTGGTGGCGCTGACTGGCAACCCGTGAAAAGCCTATATGCTCTGGCCACTTCGTCACCCAAATCGTTGGGCCGTGTCGAGATGACCCGTAGCGCTCCCCATTTCATCGACTTGTATTGTGTCCGGCACTCAGCCAAAGGACGAAAGCATCAACGCGTCACAGGCTCAATCGCCAAAAGCAAGCTCAGTCGACAGTCCGCCAGGCGTGAACGTGAACCTTGGTTGCTGGCGAGCAACCTGGAGCACAGTGAGTGGAATCCGGCGAAAATCGTCGCGATTTATAAAAGGCGCATGCAGATCGAAGAAGGCTTCCGGGATGTAAAAAGTGAGCACTTGGGGTTGGGGCTGAACCTGCATAGAAGTCATTGCCCTCGGCGCATTGAGGCGCTGCTGTTGATTGCGGCTCTGGCCAACTACCTCATCTTTCTGACAGGGCTACAGGCACGTGAAAGCAAATTGGAACAGCGTTATCAAAGCAACAGCCTAAAAGATAGACGGGTGCTTTCGTTGTGGCGCTTGGGGCTGGAGTATTGGCGTTGCTGCACGGACTTTGGCGGACGAGAGCATTTAGAAAAGCTCGAGCAGGCCCTGCGTGATGAGGTGCGTTATCAGGCGCAGAGCTTGGAGTAGATTTGTGGGGATCCCTCAGGGTCTGTCCCCTTTTTTTGTCCCCTTTTTTTTACTTCGAGTGACCTGACCATTTTTTCTGACTTCGGCCCTGGCTAATCGACGTATTTTCATCAGCATGCGAGCGTAAGAGGCCAAGTTACCGACCTTTGCAAAACGGTCTATGTCACCGGTTTCTAACATGATGATCGTTGCCAGCTCTTCACCAAGCCTGGCGTCGTGTTTAGCAACAAATACTTATATGAAAACGGCGACCCAAAGGTCGCCCGTTTTCGTTATTCAGCAGCTAGCGCCCGCAATCGTCTCCCAATCACATCCATCACATCACACCCATCACGCAACGCTATCGTTAGCATCTTACAGAGGTCTGAGAGCACCAGCGTATCGGAGCTGATATCTGAGCGGAACGCGATGTTCTCAAGTAGTTGGGTCACGGTGCGGATGCGGTAGTCAGCGGTTTCGAAGAGGACGTCGAGTGGGGCTTCGGTGTCGATGAGAAGGGTGGCCGGGGTACAGTCGACGCCAGTGATGGGCATGTATCGATTCATTTTGAATATCTCTGTTTGATTGGCTGAAAGCCATCACTCAATCGTCGCCAAACGATTGGGTGGTGGCTGTGCGCAGGTTGGCGAACCGGTTACAGAGAA
>NZ_JAOSHO010000198.1 GCF_025917275.1 Pseudomonas agronomica
TCTACACGGCTCGCATACAGCTTCTACGGCGCGGTCCAGCGGGAGCAAGCGCCTCGCCACAAAAGCCCAGGCAATCGGTTCAGTTGAAGACGATTTCGTCGTTTTCCACCGTACCGGTCACGGTTTCGCCCGGCATGAAGCGACCAGACAGAATCAACTGCGCCAACGGGTTTTCGATCCAGCGCTGGATCGCTCGCTTGAGCGGCCGCGCGCCATAGACCGGGTCGTAGCCCACCGCGATCAGCTTGTCCAACGCCTCGTCGCTCAGTTGCAGCTTCAGCTCGCGCTCGGTGAGGCGGCTGCGCAGGCGACCCAACTGGATCTCGGTGATGCCGGCGATCTGATCCCGGGCCAACGGCTCGAAGATCACCACTTCGTCCACACGGTTGATGAACTCCGGCCGGAAGTGCGTGGAGATCGCATCCATCACGGCGGCACGTTGCGCCTCGCGATCGCCCACCAGCTCCTGGATCTGCGTCGAGCCCAGGTTGGAGGTCATCACGATCACCGTGTTGCGGAAATCCACCGTACGACCATGGCTGTCGGTCAGGCGACCGTCCTCCAGCACTTGCAGCAAGATGTTGAACACATCCGGGTGCGCCTTCTCGACTTCATCGAGCAGGATCACCGAGTACGGCTTGCGACGCACGGCCTCGGTCAGGTAGCCGCCTTCTTCATAGCCGACATACCCCGGTGGAGCGCCGATCAGCCGCGCCACGGAGTGCTTCTCCATGAACTCGGACATGTCGATGCGCACCATGGCTTCCTCGGTATCGAAGAGGAATTCGGCCAGCGCCTTGCACAGCTCGGTCTTCCCCACACCGGTCGGGCCGAGAAACATGAACGAGCCGCTCGGACGGTTAGGGTCCGACAGCCCGGCGCGGGACCGGCGCACGGCGTTGGACACCGCCACCACCGCTTCTTCCTGGCCGATCACACGCTGGTGCAACAGACTTTCCATCTTCAATAGCTTGTCGCGCTCGCCTTCGAGCATCTTCGAGACAGGAATGCCGGTCCACTTGGACACTACTTCGGCGATTTCTTCCTCGGTGACCTTGCTGCGCAGCAACTGGTTTTCGCTCTTGCCGTGCTGGTCGACCATCTGCAGGCTGCGCTCCAGGTCCGGGATCACCCCATACTGCAGCTCGGCCATGCGATTGAGGTCGCCTTTACGGCGGGCCGCTTCCAATTCCTGGCGGGACTGTTCGATCTTCTGCTGAATCTGGGCCGAACCCTGGACCTCGGCTTTTTCCGAGTTCCAGATCTCCTCGAGGTCCGAATACTCGCGCTCGTGGCGCACGATTTCTTCCTGCAATCTTTCCAGGCGTTTCTTCGCCGCTTCGTCGCTTTCCTTCTTCAAGGCCTGGGATTCGACCTTGAGCTGGATCAGCCGCCGCTCCAACCGATCCAGCACTTCCGGCTTGGAGTCGATTTCCATGCGGATACGGCTGGCGGCCTCGTCGATCAAGTCGATGGCCTTGTCCGGCAACTGGCGATCGGTGATATAGCGATGGCTGAGCTTGGCCGCCGCGATGATCGCGCCATCGGTGATCGCCACTTTATGGTGGACCTCGTAGCGCTCCTTGAGGCCGCGCAAGATCGCGATGGTGTCTTCTTCGCTGGGCTCATCCACCAGCACTTTCTGGAAGCGCCGCTCCAGGGCCGCGTCTTTCTCGATGTACTGGCGATATTCATTGAGCGTGGTCGCACCGACACAATGCAGCTCGCCGCGAGCCAGTGCAGGCTTGAGCATGTTGCCAGCGTCCATCGAGCCTTCGCCCTTGCCGGCACCGACCATCGTGTGCAATTCGTCGATGAACAGGATGATCTGGCCTTCCTGCTTCGACAGTTCATTAAGCAGGGCCTTGAGCCGTTCTTCGAATTCTCCGCGGTACTTGGCGCCGGCAATCAGTGCCCCCATGTCCAGCGACAACAGTCGCTTGCCCCGCAGCCCATCGGGCACTTCGCCGTTGATGATGCGCTGGGCCAGGCCTTCGGCGATGGCGGTCTTGCCCACGCCAGGCTCGCCGATCAGGACCGGGTTGTTCTTGGTGCGGCGTTGCAGCACCTGGATAGTGCGACGGATCTCATCGTCGCGGCCAATCACCGGGTCGAGCTTGCCTTCCTCGGCGCGCTTGGTCAGGTCGACGGTGTATTTATCCAGCGCCTGGCGCGACTCCTCGTGGTTGGGGTCGTTTACGGCATCGCCGCCACGCAGGTTATTGATGGCGTTTTCCAGGGCTTTCTTGCTCACGCCCTGGCCGAGCAACAATTTGCCGAGTTTGCTGTTCTCGTCCATCGCGGCGAGCAGCACCAGCTCGCTGGAGATGAACTGGTCGCCCTTCTGCTGGGCCAGGCGGTCGGCCTGGTTGAGCAGCCGCGCCAGGTCCTGGGACATGTTCACGTCGCCGGTCGGGTTCTGGATCTTGGGCAGTTGGTCGAGTTCCTTGGCCAACTCTTTGCGCAGGCTGTTGACGTCAAAGCCCACCTGCATCAGCAGTGGCTTGATCGAGCCGCCCTGCTGTTCGAGCATGGCTTGCATCAAGTGCGCCGGTTCGATACCGGGATGGTCCAGGCCGACAGCCAGGGACTGGGCGTCGGACAGGGCCAGTTGTAATTTGCTGGTTAAACGATCAATACGCATGGGTCACCTTCCTAATGAGCAGGCCGGACCTGGAAAAACATCCTGAATGAAGAAACCTGCCAGATACCGCTATAGATGTGGTCGATTCTGGAAGATTCAAGCAGCGCGCTGTTGATACAGATCAGGGGAGTCTAGCGTTCGAGCCAGATAAGGGAGGCGAAACGACCGGTGCGCGGATTGCGCCGGTAGGAAAAGAAGCGAGGATCGGTCACGGTGCACAAACCGCCACCATAGACTGCTGTTACGCCGCGTGCCGCCAGGCGCAGTCGTGCCAACGCGTAGATATCGGCGAGGAATTTGCCGGCATTGGGGCTTGGCGCAAAGGCCTGGTCCGCGGACGGCAGATGAGCGATGAAGGCTTCGCGTACTTCCGGGCCGACTTCAAAGGCTTGCGGGCCAATGGCCGGGCCGAGCCAGGCGAGAATTTCCTCAGTGGGCTGCTGCAGGCTGTCGAGCGTCGCCTCCAGCACACCGTTCGCCAGCCCCCGCCAACCGGCATGGGCCGCCGCGACATGGGTGCCGGCGCGATTGCAGAACAATACCGGCAGGCAATCCGCCGTCATCGCCGTGCAGGCAATGCCCGGCGTGGCGCTCCAACTGGCATCAGCGGTAGCGACCCGGGCCGGATCAGCCTCGACCACGTCGATGCCATGGACTTGCTGCAACCAGGCCGGACGCATGACGAACTGATCGGTGAGGCGACGGCGGTTTTCGGCGACAGCCGCAGGGTCATCGCCCACATGGTCGCCCAGGTTGAGACTGTCGAACGGCGCCAGGCTGACGCCGCCCTCGCGGGTGGTGACGCAGGCCTTGACCCGGGCCGGCGCGGGCCAGTCGGGTATCAGCCAGTCACTCATCCGATGAACGCCTCGCGGTCCTGTTTCAGCAACGTCAGCAGCCAGACGAAATCATCCGGCAACGGCGACTCCCAGCTCATGCGCTTGCCGGTCGTCGGGTGATCCAGTTCCAGGAAGCGTGCGTGCAGCGCCTGGCGCGGGAAATTCTTCAGCGATTCGACCATGGTCTGGCTGGCAGCCGGCGGAATGCGGAAGCGACCGCCATAGGCCGGGTCGCCCACCAACGGGAAGTTGATGTGGGCCATGTGCACACGAATCTGGTGGGTCCGGCCGGTTTCCAGCTTGACCCGCACATGCGTGTGGGAGCGGAAACGCTCCAGTACCCGGTAGTGACTGACCGCCTGCTTGCCGCCCTCCATCACCGCCATGCGCTGGCGCTGCTGGCCGTGACGGCCGATCGGCGCGTTGATCTTGCCGCCGGCGGTGACCACGCCGATCACGATGCATTCGTAGATGCGGCTGACGCTGCGGCTTTGCAGCTGCGTGACCAGTTGTGTCTGCGCCTGGATGGTCTTGGCGACCACCATCAGGCCGGTGGTGTCCTTGTCCAGGCGATGCACAATACCGGCACGAGGCACGTTGATGATGTCCGGCACGTGGTGCAACAAGGCGTTCAGCAGGGTGCCATCGGCATGACCGGCCGCCGGATGCACCACCAGGCCCGCAGGCTTGTTGATCACCAGGATGTCGTCGTCTTCATAGACGATGTCCAGGGCGATGTCCTGGGCGACCCATTCTCCCTGGGCCTCCTGCTCGGCGGTCAGCTCAAGGATGGCGCCGCCATGGACGATGTCGCGCGGACGGATGACCGCCCCGTCCACCGTCAGGCGGCCGTCCTTGATCCAGGCGGAAAGGCGCGAGCGCGAGTGCTCTGCGAAGAGTTGGGCGGCGACTTGATCGAGGCGTTGGCCGCCCAAATCGGACGGCACCTCTGCGCGAAGTTCTATTTTATCGGACATGCTCGGACTGGGCGTCGGCACAGCCTTTGGTTTCGGCTGCGCGCTTGTGGTTAAATACGGCGTCTTTTGCCCCGAGGCTTTCAACGGGGCGCTCATCATAACAGGACGGCCCCGCCCAAGACAGCGGCCGTCATAGGGACGCAAGCCGCCATGCAAGTGAAACACCTGCTGCTGATCGCCATCCTCGCATTGACTGCTGCTTGCTCGTCGAAGGAAGTCGTAGACGAAAACCTGAGCGAAGTCGAACTGTACCAACAGGCGCAGAACGACCTGGACAACAACAGCTATACCAGCGCCACCGCCAAATTGAAGGCGCTGGAGTCGCGGTATCCGTTCGGTCGCTACGCCGACCAGGCGCAGCTGGAGTTGATCTACGCCAACTACAAGAACGCCGAGCCGGAAGCGGCCAAGTCCGCCGCCGAGCGTTTCATTCGTCTGCACCCGCAGCACCCGAACGTCGATTACGCCTACTACCTCAAGGGCCTGACCTCCTTCGACCAGGACGTCGGCCTGCTGGCGCGCTTCCTGCCGCTGGACATGACCAAGCGTGACCCGGGCGCCGCGCGCGACTCCTACAACGAGTTCGCCCAGCTGACCAGCCGCTTCCCCAACAGCCGCTACTCGCCTGATGCCAAGCAGCGCATGATCTACCTGCGCAACCTGCTGGCTTCCTACGAAATCCACGTGGCCGACTACTACCTGACCCGCCAGGCCTACGTCGCCGCCGCCAACCGCGGCCGCTATGTGGTGGAAAACTTCCAGGAAACCCCATCGGTCGGCGACGGCCTGGCGGTGATGACCGAAGCCTACCAGCGCCTGCACCTGGATGAGCTTGCGGCCACCAGCCTGGAAACCCTGAAGCTGAACTATCCGGACCACCCTTCCTTGGTCGACGGCCAGTTCACCCCGCGCGTCGATGAGGCGGACAACCGTTCGTGGCTGAGCAAGGCGACCCTGGGCATGATCGAATCCCGTCCGCCGCTGCCGCCGGGCGAAACCCGCGCCAACCAGGACGTACAGCGCCAGTTCCAGGACGCCAAGGAAGCCATTCCGAACGAGCTCAAGCCAAAGGACGAAAACGGCGACGTGATCGAAGAACCGGAGCCTGAGAACGAATCCGGCGACCGTTCCTGGTTCAGCCACTTGACATTCGGCCTGTTCGACTGAGACTTGGCCTGACAAAAAAGGAGACCTGCGAGTCTCCTTTTTTGTGCCTGGGTTTTATTGCGCTGTGCGCCGTTCAAGTCCTTGGCTAAACTGCCTGATCTCTAGCCAAAAAGCCGCCCATCATGCTTCGTCTACTGTTCTGGATCGCCCTGATTGCCGCCGCGGTATGGTTCTGGCGCAAATTCAAGGCCAGCACTTGCGCGCCCAACGCAACCCGTGAACAGGACGCACCGCCCATGGTTCGTTGCGCCCATTGCGGCGTGCACCTGCCACGGGATCGCGCACTGGCGCTCCAACAGCAATGGTATTGCAGCCAGGCTCACCTTGAGCAAGGCCCAGGCACTCGTGAGCGCTGAAACCCCGCTCCCTCGCGTCAAACAGGCGCAGCGCCTGCTGCGTCTTTACCACCTGTACCGCCTCAGCATCGGCATCACCCTGGTGCTGCTGATTTCCAGCAACATGGACAACCGCCTGCTGGAGTTCGCCAACGACGATCTGCTGCGCAGCGGCAGTTGGTTATACCTGGTACTGAACATCCTGCTGGTGGTGTTCCTGGAAAACACCCGCCGTCCTGCCCAGTTGTTCGGCCTGGCCTTGACCGACGTCCTGTTGCTGTCGTGGCTGTTCTTCGTCGCAGGCGGCGCCCCCAGCGCCATTGGCAACCTGATCATCGTCTCGGTGGCGATCAGCAATACCTTGCTGCGCGGCCGAATCGGCCTGTTGATCGCCGCCGTCGCCACCCTGGGCATCGTTGGCTCGACGTTCGTGCTCGGTCTCAGCGATTCGAACCGGCCCAGCAGCTATCTGCAAGCAGGCACCCTGGGCGCCCTGTGCTTTGCCGCCGCGTTGCTGGTGCAGCGCCTGACCCGACGATTGGAAGCCAGCGAAACCCTGGCCGAGCAGAAGGCCAGCGAAGTGCTCAGCCTCGAAGCCCTCAATGCGCTGATCCTGCAGCGCATGCGCACCGGCATCCTGGTCCTGGATCGCCAACGCAGAGTTCAGTTGGCCAACGAAAGCGCCTTGAACCTGCTGGGCATGCATGACCTGGTCGGCCAACGGATCGACGATTATTCCAACGCCTTGGTCGAGCGATTGCATGGGTGGCTGAACAACCCCAGCCTGCGTCCGCAAAGCCTGACCATCAGCGGCACGGGCCTGACCCTGCAACCCAGCTTCATCGCCCTCGGAGCAGAGGATCAGCAACAGATCCTGATATTTCTCGAAGACCTGGCCCAGGTGGCCCAACACGCCCAGCAGTTGAAGCTGGCATCCTTGGGGCGTCTCACCGCCGGTATCGCCCATGAAATCCGCAATCCACTCGGGGCAATAAGCCACGCCGCGCAATTGCTGCGCGAGTCCGAGGAACTGAACGACGCGGACCGGCGTCTGACGCAGATTATTCAAGATCACTCCCAACGAATGAATCGCGTCATCGAAAACGTCCTGCAACTGTCCCGTCGCCAGCAAACCGCCCCCCAACGCCTGGATCTGCGTAGCTGCCTCGAGCACTTCGTCCGGCAGGCCCGCGAAAGCGCGGAAGGACATCAACAACTGCACCTGAGCATCGCCCCCGGCGACTACATCACGCTCATGGACCCCGACCAGCTGACGCAAGTGCTCGACAACCTGTTGCGCAACGCCTGGCGCCACAGCGCGCTGGCCCATGACAAGGCCGAGGCCTGGTTGAAGCTGTTCATCGATCCCCATAGCCAATTGGCCACGCTGGACATCATCGACAACGGCCCTGGCGTAACCCCGGACCAGCAGACGCACCTGTTCGAACCTTTTTTCACCACCAGCAGCCAAGGCACCGGCCTTGGGCTCTATCTGTCCCGTGAGCTGTGCGAAAGCAACCAGGCCCGCCTAGACTTCAAACCACGCCAAGGCGGCGGTTGCTTCCGCATCACCTTTGCTCACGGACGGAAACAGATTTGAATACACGCTCACGGCAACGAATCCTGATCGTCGATGACGAGCCGGACATCCGCGAACTCCTGGAAATTACCCTGGGCAGGATGAAACTCGACACCCGCAGCGCCAAGAATCTCAGCGAGGCCCAATCCCTGCTGGCGGCCGAAGCCTTCGACCTGTGCCTGACCGACATGCGCCTGCCCGATGGCACGGGCCTGGAACTGGTCAAACATATCCAGCAACGGTATTCCCAACTGCCCGTGGCGATGATCACCGCCTATGGCAGCCTGGAAGTCGCCATCGATGCCCTCAAGGCAGGCGCCTTCGATTTCCTGACCAAGCCAGTCGATCTTGCTCGCCTTCGGGAGCTGGTCGGCAGCGCCCTGCGCCTGTCACCGGGCGCCACGTCCGGCGCGACCGTCGAACGCGCTCTGTTGGGTGATTCGCCGCCGATGCGCGGCGTGCGCAAGCAAATCGAAAAGCTGGCCCGAAGCCAGGCGCCGGTCTATATCAGCGGTGAATCAGGCTGTGGCAAGGAATTGGTCGCCCGCTTGATCCATGAACAAGGGCCCCGCGCCAGCCAGCCTTTCGTGCCGGTCAACTGCGGGGCAATTCCCACTGAACTGATGGAAAGCGAGTTTTTCGGCCACCGCAAAGGCAGCTTCAGCGGCGCCATCGAAGACAAACCCGGGTTGTTCCAGGCCGCCCACGGCGGGACGCTGTTCCTCGACGAAGTGGCCGACCTGCCCCTGGCGATGCAGGTCAAGCTCTTGCGCGCCATCCAGGAAAAAGCCGTGCGCGCCGTCGGCGGCCAGCAAGAGGAAGTGATGGACGTGCGAATCCTCTGCGCCACTCACAAAGACCTCGACGCCGAAGTCGCCGCTGGGCGCTTTCGCCAGGATCTGTATTACCGACTGAACGTCATTGAACTGCGCGTCCCGCCCCTGCGCGAACGCCGTGAAGACATCGAGCCACTGGCCAACTACATGCTCCAGCGCCTAGCCGCGAGCACCGGTAACCCGGCGGCGAAGCTGCATCCAGCGGCACTCGATGCCCTGCGCAATTACCGCTTCCCCGGCAACGTGCGGGAGCTGGAGAACATGCTGGAACGGGCCTATACGCTTTGCGAACACCAGCAGATCGAGGCCGATGACCTGCGCCTGGCCGAAAGCAGCGGTGCTGGCGATGTGGCTAACGCTGATCTGGTGCGGGTCGACAACCTGGAAGATTACCTGGAAGA
Source organism: Pseudomonas agronomica (assembly GCF_025917275.1). Lineage (GTDB taxonomy): Bacteria > Pseudomonadota > Gammaproteobacteria > Pseudomonadales > Pseudomonadaceae > Aquipseudomonas > Aquipseudomonas agronomica. The sequence goes on from NZ_JAOSHO010000198.1 coordinate 8,779, forward strand.
CGTCGAACGCAAGATTATCCTCCAGGCGCTTGAGGAGACCCGCTGGAATCGCACGGCGGCGGCACAGCGGTTGAAGTTGTCGTTTCGGTCGATGCGGTATCGGTTGAAGAAGTTGGGGTTGGATTAGCTCATAGCGGGGGGTTCATGTTGCCCCCGTGGCGAGG
>NZ_JAOSHO010000199.1 GCF_025917275.1 Pseudomonas agronomica
CAGCGCGATCAGGTGCGGTGGCGTGCCCGTCAGGCGCTTGATGATCAGCGCCGCAATGGCGTACAACAGTGCCGCCCCAAGCGCCAAGGCGATACCCACCAGGTAGTTCCCGCCCCCCTGCCCTTGTTCGCCATGGGCGCTGACGATCGCCAGCATCCCGAGAAACGAGACCGCCAGCCAGAACAGCTTCTGCGCCGTGATTTTCTCCCCCAGGAACAACGCCGCCAGCCCCACCAACATGAATGGCTGGACGTTGTACACCGCCGTACCGATAGCAATCGAAGCGCGGGAATAGGACGCGAACAACAAGACCCAGTTACCGACGATTGCCACGCCGCTGAGCACCGCCAGCAGGAAGGTCGTGCGCGTCAGAATGTCCCGGCGCAAGAAGCCAAGGCCCGCGCAAATCAACAGCAGCGTGCCGGCGCCAAACACGCAGCGCCAGAACACTACATCCAGCACAGGCTGGCCCGAGACCAGCACGAACCAGCCTATGGTTCCGGAAATCAGCATGGCGGCGGTCATTTCGAGCGAACCGCGGCGTAAGGTCTTGTCCATCTTCGGGCTCCTTTGTTGAGTGAGCACAGTATGCCCATCCACCGGGCCGCTTCTCCATGGCTTGGAAAAGGCTAAACTGGCTTTCCACCTTTTTTATCAAGGCAGCTTCACGTATTTGCCTAACGGAGCCGAAATGACTGACGACATCGATCAAATCCTCATCAGCGCCTTGATGGAAGACTCCCGGCGTTCGCTCAAGGCCTTGGCGAACCTGAGCGGCCTGTCGTCCCCCAGCGTAGCCGAGCGCCTGCGACGACTCGAAGAACGTGGCGTGCTCAGGGGCTACACGGTTGAGGTCGATCCGAAGTGTTTTGGTTATCAGCTACAGGCCATCGTGCGGATTCGTCCGCTGGCGGGGCAGTTGCAGGAGGTGGAGCGACAGATCCAGGCCATCGGTGAATTTACCGAATGCGACAAGGTGACGGGCGAGGACTGTTTCATCGCACGGCTGCACGTACGGTCGATGGAACAGTTGGATGTGTTGCTGGACAAGTTGAATGTGCTTGCGGAGACCAATACGGCAATTGTCAAAAAGACGCCGGTGAAACGGCGATTGCCGCCGATGGCGTGAAATTCGTTGGTGGTGGCCGGCCTGGTTCAGCGTCGCACCGTGTTTCCCCTGTGGGAGCGAGCCTGCTCGCGAAGGCGATGTAACAGCCAATGATGATGTCGGATGTGCTGGCCTCTTCGCGAGCAGGCTCGCTCCCACAGGGGACGGCGGTGTGCATAAAGGCTGTGACTGCCAGAAAGGGATATACACCCCATCCAAACCAAAAAAAACGGCGCCCTCCTTTCGGAAAAGCGCCGTCTCTCAAATCAACAGCTCACACCAGCCAACTGGCGATATCAGTCATCACGCCCCATCAACCCGAACAACTGCAACAAGCTGACAAACAAGTTGTAGATCGATACATACAGGCTGACAGTCGCCATGATGTAGTTACGCTCGCCGCCATGAATGATCGCGCTGGTCTGGTAAAGGATGCAGACCGACGAGAACAGCACGAAGCCGGCGCTGATCGCCAGTTGCAGGCCGCTGATCTGGAAGAAGAAGCTGGCCACTACCGCACCCAGCAACACGAAGAAACCGGCGGTGATGAAACCGCTCAGGAAGCTCATGTCCTTGCGGGAGATCAGCACGTAGGCCGACAGGCCGCCAAACACCAGGGCGGTCATGGCGAACGCCGAGCTGACCACTTCGGCGCCGCCCTGCATGCCCAGGTAGCGGTTGAGGATCGGGCCGAGCAGGTAACCCATGAAACCGGTCAGGGCGAAGGCCGAAACCAGGCCCCAAGCCGAATCGCGGAGCTTGTTGGTGAGGAAGAAAAGGCCGTAGAAACCAATCAGCACAACGAAGATGTTCGGGTAGCCGACACGCATCTGTTGTGCGACGTAGGCCATCACACCGCTGAAAGCGAGCGTGAGTGCCAGCAGGCCATAAGTGTTGCGCAGGACGCGGCTAACTTCTAGCTGCTCAGCCTGCACGCTGTTGTTCACTGCGTAATCCTGTTCGCGCATGGCGACACTCCTCCGGTTTTGAAACATTCAGTGGCAAGGATCATAACAGACGCTCTGTAACAAGCTACGTAGAGAGTTTGACAGTGTGTTTCATTCGGGTATTATGGCGCCCGCAACGCAATACGGAGGTGTGGCCGAGTGGTTTAAGGCAACGGTCTTGAAAACCGTCGACTGTAACAGGTCCATGAGTTCGAATCCCATCGCCTCCGCCATCTTTTAACGTTAAAGCCCTGACTTGTCAGGGCTTTTTCGTGTCTGGCGTTTGGAAAAACAGTGACGGTCTTCACAAAGGAAACAGTGCATGCCATCTCCTAAACCGCTCAAGGAAAGTAAAGTGACCAGTAAAACCATCGGTTCGATCGGCGCAGCCATTATTGGCGTAGCCCTGTTGTGTGTCTTCTTTGGCAGTTGGTACACGGTTGATGAGACCGAACGCGGCGTGCTGTTGCGCAACGGCGCGCTGGTCGGGGTGGTTGAGCCGGGGCTGTCGTTCAAGACGCCTTTCATCGAATCGGTCCGCCTGATCAGCACGCAGAGCCAGGTCACGTCCTACGACGACCTGCAGGCCTACAGCAAGGACCAGCAATCAGCCGAGCTCAAGGTATCCGTGTCCTGGCACATTGCGCCTTCGGATGTGGCGAAGGTCTACACCCAGTTCAAGGACCTGGAAGGTATTCGCGACCGGATGATCAGCCGGCAGGTGCCGACACAGGTGGAGAACGTGTTCGGCAAGTTCAACGCCGTCGCCGCTGTGCAGAACCGCGTCCAACTGGTCAACGATATTTCCGCCGCAATCAAATCGACGATTACCGGGCCAGTGATCATCGACAGCGTCCAGGTTGAAAACATCGACTTCAGCGATGCCTATGAAAAAGCCATCGAAGCGCGCATGGCGGCGGAAGTCCAGGTCAAGACTCGCGAGCAACAGCTCGCCACGGAACAGGTCCAGGCGCAGATTCGCGTGACCCAGGCCCAGGCGGAAGCCGATTCGCAAGTAGCCCAGGCCAAGGCGGACGCCCTGGCCACCGAGCTTCGCGGCAAGGCTGAAGCCGAGGCGATCAAGGCCCGAGCCCAGGCGCTGGCCAGCAACCAGAACCTGGTGGAGCTGACCAAGGCCGAGCGCTGGAACGGCGAATTGCCGACCACCATGCTGCCAAACAGCGCACTGCCTTTTATCGATCTGAAATAAGTTGCATCGGCGCGGTCAATTCTGGCCGCGCCTCCTACCCAGCCTGCGCAACGAAGCCGAACAAAGATCGCCCCCTCGTTGGTTGACGCTACACTTTGCTCACTGACGACCAGACGTTTACCGTTAGCAGGGAGCTCAACGTGTACCCAGGCAAAAAACCAACGCAACGCTTGCGCAACCCTCCCTCCGCCCCTCGTCCCGATAACCACTTTTCACTCCCCCACCTGGCACCTGCCTCGGCAGCCGTCCTGGACAGGAGAAACACGTGACCATTCTTATCAGGAAATACAAATGGCCCGCCCTGTTGGCCGCGGCGCTGGTTGTTTTCTCGGCATTGATATTCTTTTTGATAAAGTCCTACACGTACGATTCATCGACTTATTTCGAGTCCCGCGATTTCATTCGCCAGCTCAAGCAGGCCGACGCCAACTGGAATGTGAAAATTCTCAGGAAGAAGATCGGCGTCTATAACAACCTGTCCCTGGCCCCACCGCCTGAAGCACAGAGTCGTTGGGACCAATTGGAACGGCTTAACAATTCGGGCCCCTTGGCATCGCTTTGGGCATCACGCCGCCAGGGTTATGTAGAGGCAATCCAGAACAAGCGCCTGCTGGTAGAGCAATTCGAACAGCACAACGCCAACCTGCGCCGGTCCCTCGATGAACTTCCGATCGTCGAGGATGAGATTCAAACCTTGCTGCTGGACAAGAAGTCCGGCAGCGAAACAACTCGCCTGACCATTGCCTCCAGTGTGCTCGACCTGGCTCTGACCACCTCGGAATACGCGCTTTACGTGACGTCGGATAAAGCGAGGGAAGTACAGGATCAACTAGGCGAACTCGAACATCAAGTGGACCAGTTGCCCTCCTCCTACCGACCCGTTTTTGCCTCATTGACACAGCACGTCAAGACCATCATCCAGGAGCAGCCGCTGGTCAACGATCTGCTGGATCGCATCAGCGTGATCCCCGTGGCCCAGGAGCTGGACAACATCAACGAGTTGTTGAACGAAACACAACGCCGAACAGCCGCGACGGATCGCAAATACCATATGTACCTGGCTGTGTGTGCCAGCCTGATGGCGCTTTTGATGATCTACCTGGCCGTGCGTCTGGTGCGCAGCTATTCAGTCATCAACCAGATCAACCATGAACTTCAAACCGCCAATGATCGGCTGGAAGAGCGCGTACAAGAGCGAACTCGCGAGCTGAAGGAGGCCGAGCGGGAGTTGGTGGACGCGGCGCGCATGGCAGGCATGGCCGAGATCGCCACCAACGTGTTGCACAACGTCGGCAACGTCCTCAACAGCGTGAATATTTCAGCGGAGCTGGTGACGCGCAAGTTGAAGAACAGTAAGACGCAGGGCTTGGGAAAAGCCGTCAGGATGATGAATGAACATGCCACAGACTTGGGCCAGTTCATCACCGAGGACGAAAAAGGCAAGTTGTTGCCTCGTTATTTCAATGAGCTGGTGGATTCCATTGCCAACGAGCAAGCGATGCTTATTGAAGAACTGGCGCAACTGACCAAGAGCATCGATCACATCAAGGAAATCGTCACGACACAACAGACCTATGCCGGAGCTGCCCGGTTGATTGAACCACTGAAGGTCAGCGACTTGTTTGAAGATGCGCTGCGCATGAACTCAGGTGCCCTGAGTCGACACCATGTCACCGTCATCAAGGACTACCAGGACACTCCGTTGATCATGGGCGATAAGCATCGGTTGCTGCTGATCCTGATCAACCTAATCAGCAACGCCAAGTTCGCCATGTCTCATGTAGATCATCCAAGGGAAATGACACTGGGCATCAGCATCGTCGACCCGACGACACTGCATATCAGCGTCAAGGATCGCGGCGAAGGCATCGCGCCGGAGAACCAGGCCCGAATCTTCAATCACGGTTTCACCACCCGCAAGGACGGCCATGGGTTCGGGCTGCACAGTTGCGCCCTGGCGGCCGTGGAAATGAATGGCCGCCTCTACGTCCACAGTGATGGGCCAGGGCAAGGCGCCCTGTTTACGCTCGAAATTCCGCTGGAACTGGCGCAAACCTGAAGGGACGGGCTGCGCGACGGGCCCTGAAGCTCGCCGCGCAGCCGTTGCGGTTGGCTACTCGATGTTCTCGGAGCGTACGCGACGAGGCCTCCTGGCTGGCAGCGCGGCGGCGTAGGCCAGCGCTTCTTCGCGGGTGGCAAAGGAACCCAGCCGGTCAGCCTGGGTGCACACTCTCCAGGGTCCGCTGTTTACGCTGAGCACGTCATACCCATTGATGTGCATTTTCGTCAACATTGCAGTACTCATAGACATAACCTCCTTGGGAAAACGGGGTTGCGTTGCCTACCTTACACCGGTTGGCACAGGCTGGCCGACCGAGCGTCGCAATGCACTCGTGCGCAGGATGCCGTTGAATGCCTCAATGAGAATCCGAATCCCACAGCCAATCCCATAGACCCGGCAGATGCACCGGTTGAGACGTGTCCCGCACCGTGCGGGCCATGGCCGCCTGCTCCAGCATCCGCTGGTCGTCATAAAAGGGCTTGGCATCGGTCTTCAAGCCGGTGGCCCTGGCACTGTCGAGCAGAATCTGCAGGTATTCACGAGCATGGCGAGCGGTATAACGATTGAGATCATGAAAGGTCACAACGACGGGAATCACCCCGTCCACCATCGGCAATTGCCCATCAGCGATACGCTCGCGTACTTCCGAGAGTTGACGCGTCAGGTTCATCCGCCGTCGCGGACTCATGGTAATGCCCCAGACCTTGCCGTCATTGGCGCTCAGATCCGTCAACAATACGTGCATTCCATGGCGCTGGTAGGCCGCGAAGGTGCGTTTGTCGTAGCTCCAGAACGGCGGCCGCACCAGACTCGGCGGCGCGCCCGTAATCGCCGCGATATCATTTCCACCGTTATCAAGGGACTGTTCCAGCTCGTCAGGATCGAGGGATCGATGATTGGTATGCCAATAGGTGGCCGTATGGAACCCCAGGACATGCCCCTCCAGATGCTCACGACGCATGATCGACCGACCCGTTTCGTCACCGCCGGCTCGCGGCGATCGCGTCTGGACAAAAAATACCGCCTTGATCCCGGGCTGTACCGGGTTCTGGGCCAGGGCATCCAGCACTTCGAGGCTCGGGTTCCACAAGGACGATGCGCTGGGGCCATCATCGAATGTCAGCAGGAAACGGATGGGAGGTTGCGCAAGCAAGCGTTGCTCGGTTTGCGCGGTCAGTTCGATGGGCGGGCCGATACAACCCGACAACCCGATGGCGAGAAGCGCCATCATCAGCGCCCCGGCGATATTCTTCATGTTTTGCCTTTATTCAGTGCCACATTGCGTCGCCTTTGATCCCTGGCACCGGTGTTTTCAAGCTCACCTTGGAGAAGGTTACCCGGGTTTGGTTCCGCACCGTAAGCACGGATGTTTTGCAACGCACTTGCCCCCTCTGCCAGCCCCGGTCTTGACCGTCTGGAAATCCGATGGAATTTTCCGAACGCCTCCGTATCCATCCGTATAGGATCAATTAGGGAGGATTTATGGGCGGTCCATCGCTTTACATCATCGACTACATGCTCCATGGCGAGCCCAAGTCTTTCATCATTCGTGCGGAAGTGATGAATAACTCCGAAGCTTGGCATTGGGCCAGTTGCGACGCGGGTGTTGGGCGCATACCCAAATTCGGCAGGGAGAAGGTTAAGCGGGTTTCCAAACCCATGGCAGAGAAATATGGCATTACCGATGTGCGCTGGCGAGCCTCCGTCGCGCCATCCTGGGTCAAGGAGTCTGGCTGAATCAGATAAAGTTATCGGCGCACCGGCTGTCCAGTCGTGCGCCGGTTTCTTCGACAGATCGCAAACAACTCAACTACGCTTAACTGCAGCATGAGCCGTCATCACCGACGGATTTTGCGCTGCCCTGTTTTCAACTTGAATGGAGGTGTGACATGTCCGAAAAAGAGTCCATCACCACCCTGCTCACCTTACTGGAATCGCGCCAGGCGCGGCTGACGGCAGCCTGCAAGGAAATCGCCGACTGGGTCGACCACCAGGGCGGGCATCCCGCCGCAGTGCGCATCCGCGACCGGCTCAATGACATCGAAAAAGATGCCCCTTCGATCCAGAGCGCCTTGTCTTCACTCAAGCCTGCGGAACGCCCACTGCCAAAGTTTCGCTGATGCGCCACACCGGTTCCCTCTGAATTCCACCGGTTGAAACCCGATGGAACAACGGCGCTTGTTTGCACCTCGATATTGTTAGGTATCGATGCAAGAGCCGTCAAAAGGGAGAACCACCATGAATGCCAGAGTCCTGCTTTTCATAGCCTGTGCCTGCCCTGCCACCGTCATGGCGCAAGGGTGCGAGGTCGTTAGCCGATCCCAAAGCCAGGCAGTACCGGAAATCGAGACCCGCAGTTGCTATGAATACAAGGGCATGCCCTCTCAAGCCATTGGCTGGTCGTGTAGCAATGAAAGCAAGGGCACGTTGAGCACTGAGAAGAAACCGGTCGAGCGTTGCGCCGAAGGCTATGTCGCCACCTGCCAGGCCAGGCTCACCCAGGAAGCCCTGGCCAACCCCCATTCCACCAGCAAGGACCCAAGCTCAGGTTCGGCTAATATCCCGGATAACGCGCAGGTCACCTGGTATTACTACGATGCGCAAAAGCTCCAGCAAGCCCAGAAGGATTGCGAGACCACCGGCGGCCAATGGAAAAACCGCTGACCCGGTGGCTCGCATCCGCTGGCGTCAGCCCTTGCTGTGTTCCGGTGACGAAGGCGGATTCTTGACACCTCGCGGCCCGGCCACTCCCCAGATGATCAAGCCCACTACAGGCAAGATGATCAGAAGCAGCGCCCAGCCTGCCTTGGTGCCAGCCGACTTTTCGCTCCGAAAGACGCTGACGATTGCCCAGAGATCCACAAGCAACAGCAACACCGCGACGGCAATCCAGAAATAACTGGCTAGTTCAGACATGGCCTTAACCCTCTTGTCAGTCTATGGATTAGGCATGGCCGCCGTGGGTCCGTTCAAAGAATCTGCCCTGCCGACCGCGGTGACGATCGTGCAGTTATAAACGCTCGTTCAGGTAGTCGACCCATTGCTCATAGGCCTCGTGTTGACGCCGAACAGCCTCATCCCAGGCGGTCCCGGACATTTGATGGATACAGATCAGCGCCATCATTTCTGACGTTGCTGCATCGAGCTCGACCAAGAGCTCATGGGATTTGACTTTGAAATCTTCAACGGTGGTCATCTTTCCTCGCTCCCCCACGACGGGGCTGGCCAGTCCACCCAACATTGATGCGTTTTTTCGGCGCTGATTCATTTTTGGCGATGATCGGTCGTTGGCGCAGCCTTTCCTTCCATATTGCCAAACCGCTCATGAAATAAACGCAGCCTTTTCGCGACGGCCGCAATCCTACGGTCATGGGCAACAAAATCGTTTTTTGAACACTTCATTTGGGCAGGGCTCAAATATTGCAGTTATATTGCAATTTAATGACAGTCGAGGTTGGACGAGGTTATGAAGATTCGAGCGACCGTCATCTGTGAAGAAGACCGCCACATCCTGCTGGTGCGAAAACCCAAGAGCCGCTGGGCCCTGCCCGGCGGCACCGTCGAGCGCGGCGAAACTCACGCCGATGCCGCACTCAGGGAACTG
>NZ_JAOSHO010000002.1 GCF_025917275.1 Pseudomonas agronomica
CTGCACTTTTCCCGTGGCGAACTGTGCCGGCGGCAAGCTGATGTTATGGATGACCAGCAGGGAAATTTCGCCATCGGGGCGCGCATTGAAATTGGGCGACGGGCAATGACGCACGCCATCGCACCAACCGCTCGCGGGGTCCAGCTGCATACAGGTTCCTTCGATAACGACGGAGAATCCCGTCAGTATGCCGCGATCGGACCGGGCAGCGCGATCACTTGCCGCGATTGAGTTGACGCAGATTACCCAGCACGGACTCGAGCGCGCGATCGAACAGCAGGGTATCGTCCAGCAACCGCGCCGCCCCCCGGCGAAACTCCAGGGCCAGGCTGGTGCGGCTGTGCTCCAGGACCTTGAGACCGGTGCGGTTGACGAAGACGTACTTGCCGGTTGCCTGGATGATTGCCGCCAGCTTGCAGCGAAGGTTGTTGTCTTCGTCTTCCTGGAACTCGACCCAACTTCCCAGGCGCAATTGGTCGACTTGAAGCAGGCCCACGTCATCGGCTGGCAGGCGCACGGTCGGTTCTTCGACGGGCGTTTTCGGTGCCGTGCGCAAGACGATGGGCTCCGCCACCTCGACCATGACCGGCAAATCAGTGGGTTCGGCCTGCTCCGTTACCTGGCCCAACCTTTGTAGAGCCTGGACATGGAGCACTTCCAGTTCGCTGAAAAACTCGCTGGTGGCGAACGGATCGAACGCCGAGCGACTCAGCCCTTCGCGCAAGGCCTTGAGCAATTCCGGCACCATCGCCAACAAGCGCAGGCCCGCATCAGGCTCTTCGTGGTGCTGGACGCTCCAGACCAACTGTTCGAGGGTCAACACATCGGCCTGCCATTCGGAGGACTGCTCGCCATGCTTGAAACCTGTCAACAACAACACCTGGCTCCAGGCCTGCTGCACGAAATCCACCACGGCCTGGGGCAGGAGCTTGCCCAGCATGATCTGGTTCAGCGCCCCTTCGACCCGCTGACGGGCCAGTTCAGCCTTGGCCCGCCCTTCTTCGGCGTCCCTGATGCGTTGTTCGAGCAACTCACTGCGACGGCGCTCATCGCTGGCAAACGCCAGGAAATCGGCCAGCACTTCGGAAAATATTGCCGGATCATCGACATAGTCGTTCAACAAGCGTTGCACCACTTGCTCGATGCGCTGGTAAAGGCTGTCGCGCTGGTGATCGTCGCAGTCGCCCCAGCCCATCGCCGCAGCGGCGATTTCATTGAGCAGCCGGCGCGCCGGGTGATTGCCACGGCTGAAGAAGCTCTTGTCCTGCACGGCGACCTTGAGCATGGGAATCTGCAGGCGTCCGATCAGGGCCTTGAGGACGTCCGGCAGGTTATGGTCATCAAGAATGAACTCGAACATCATGGCGATGAGGTTGATCACATCCTCATCAGCCCCCTCGACAACTCGGGACTTGCCGCTCTTGACGCTGACACGGGTCAACAATTGTTCGAGCTGGCTACGCAGGTCGAAATCATCCTGGACCGCAGGCGCCGGCACGTATTGCTGCAAATGAGACAGCAGGCGAAGCAAATCCCGTGTCGAGATCGGCTGGGCCGGCGTGCTCGGTTCCAGGGTCGGCGCGACGCTACCTCGCACCTGCACCAACAACTTCTGCAGCGCGGCAAACACTTCATGCACGCTGTCATCGACCTCCTCCGCCCGTCGCCGGACGGCGCCGTCGCCCCTGGGCCGAGGAGCTTCTTCGGCGCGATCCGACGCCCGGCGTGATGGCGCTGCCTTCAAGTCCGACAGGATGCCCGTGGCGGCCAGCAACTGATTGGCTTCGGCGTAGAACTGGTCGCATTCGCTGAGTACATAACGCTCGAAAAGCTTGAGCAGGATCAGCTTGACCTTGATGCCCACGCCCAGATTGCGTCCGGCCTGGAGAAAATGCTCGCACAGCAATGCCGGGCTCAACGGGTTTTGCTGGTTCGTCAGCGGCCGGTCCAGCAACACGCTGAGCCGCGCCGTGAGCTGATCGAGCGACACGCCATCGCGGCTGAGCACACGGCTGACCATGGTTTCCACCGCCAGCCGGCGCTCCAGCTCGTCATGGTTAGGGTGGGTCGGTATGGCCCCCAGCACGGGCGCCAGGGTCGCTTGGGTAAGGTCATACTGGGCCAGGCTGACAAACGCCTCGAAAAACTGTTCGATGAATTCCCGTTCGATGCTTTTGCGTTTGAGACGAAGGTCTCGCATGGCTTCGAAATAGAGGTTCTGCTCGACATCATTGCGCGCACGGTCGGCCATTTCGAACAGCGTGTCGTCGGCGTTATCGAACAGGCCTTGCAAACCAACGCGCAACTGCTGCGCCGCCTTGTCGCGAACCTGAAGCAGAATCACAGGCAGGCGGGCGAGCGGCGAACGATTCGCCTGGTCGGTAGGCACCTTGTGCAAAGGCACTACATTCCCGTCGTTGTGCATCCTGGCCTCCTGCAAAGGCATTCTTCGGTTCATGCCGTCAAAGTCATGACGTCAATCGAAAGGCGGATTATCGGTAAAAAGAGTCCGTCACACCAGAGGACTCTGTGAACAGGGTCAAAGAGATCGAAATAAATGACCGGCAATTTGGGTAAATGTTGCGAGCATGCGACCAAATGCAAGCCAACAAGTCCCAAGCGGATATAATCCGGCCACTTTGTTTGTGGAGCCCGTTATGCCGAATCTACGTCTCGCCGACCTGACCGCCGAAATCGAAGCCAACGTGCGCCGTGCGTTGCTCGAAGACATCGGCAGCGGCGACATCACCGCACAGTTGATCCCCGCCGAACGCCTGGCCAAGGCCACCATCATTACCCGCGAAGCCGCCGTCATCAGCGGTACGGCCTGGGTCGACGCGGTGTTCCGGCAACTGGACCCGCGTGTCGCGGTGCATTGGCAAGTACGTGACGGTGACCGGGCGGCCCCTGACCAGGCACTGTTCCACCTCGAAGGCCCGGCCCGCTCGCTGCTGACGGGCGAGCGCAGCGCGCTGAACTTCCTGCAGTTGCTTTCCGGCGTCGCCACCCGGGCTCGCTACCTGGCCGACTTCGTCGCCGACACCCAGGTCAAGCTGCTGGACACTCGCAAGACGCTGCCGGGGCTGCGCCTCGCGCAGAAGTACGCCGTGACCTGCGGCGGCTGCCATAACCACCGAATCGGCCTGTTCGACGCGTTCCTGATCAAGGAAAACCACATTGCCGCTTGCGGTGGGATTGCCCAGGCCATCAGCGCAGCCCACCAGATCGCACCGGGCAAACCGGTGGAAGTCGAAGTGGAAAGCCTGGCGGAATTGAAAGAAGCGCTGGCGGCCGGCGCCGACATCATCATGCTCGACGAACTGAGCCTGGACGACATGCGCGAAGCGGTGCGCCTGAACGGCGGCAAGGCGAAACTGGAGGCCAGCGGGGGCATCAACGAAAGCACGTTGCGCCCGATCGCCGAGACTGGCGTGGACTATATTTCCATCGGGGCGATGACCAAGGATGTGAAGGCCATCGACCTGTCTATGCGCTTGAGCCTCTGACAACGAAAAACGCCAGCCTGGAAAGGCTGGCGTTTTCTTCAGACCACCAGATTGTTCATCTCGCAGTATTCATCCCATTCCACACCCAACACCTCGGCCGCCTCCTTGTGCAACGCAAGGCGCTGCGCCTCGAATTCTTCAGGTGTGCTGGTGTATTTGAGGGTCAGCTCCCAAGGTTGCAGCCCCTGGGCTTCGGCCTCGTCTTCGAACGCCCATTTGATCTGGTCTTTCTGATCGTCGGCGGACAAGTCCTTGATCTCATCCCGCAATTGCGGCGTTTCTTTCAAGTACTTTTCCAGGGCTTCTTCGTGTCTGGCTTCTTGACTCAATTCTTTAACGGTCATGGCGTTCTCGCTGATCTGGGAATGGAAGATGGATCTGGATCATCAAGGATCTCTCTGACGCAGGAAGCCGTTGGAAGCCCGGTTTACCTGGCCTTCAGAACCATTCGTGGATCATCTGAAAACAAAGCTGATTGCCTTTTTGGGACAGGGGAATCCTAGCAGAGACGCAAGCCAGTGCAACAACTGGAATCAATGGAGGAGCGCGGTATGTGCGCGGTTACAGTTTCTCAGTTCCATGCACAGGGATTCACCCCGTATAAATATCCACGACTTCAGCAGTGAGGGTCGAGACCCCATGAACAGCCAATTGCAATACAAGGGCTATGTCGGCTCAATTGAAACAAGCACCCAGGACAAATGCCTGTTCGGAAAGCTCTTATTCATCAGGGCGCTGGTGAGTTACGAAGGACAAACGGTGGCCGAAGTGGAGGCGGCTTTTCGCGAGGCGGTAGATGACTATCTGCAAACCTGTCCGCAGCTCGGATAGAAGTCAAAAGTCCCTTGGAAGAACTTGGTGCCCGAGACAGGAATCGAACCTGCGACCTTCGCGTTACGAGTGCGCTGCTCTACCGACTGAGCTACACGGGCGGTGGCTAAAACTAGCACCGTCCCCTGTAGCCAGGCAACCTACCTGGCAGTGATTTTCGCCACACAGCAAAACGCCCCGAACCAGTCGGGGCGTTTGCTTGTTCAGCGGCTAAGCGAGGGGGTGATTAAACGCCCGATGCCTTGGCTGCCGCGACGTCCTTGATGGACAGCTTGATACGGCCGCGGTTGTCCACGTCCAGTACCAGCACTTCCACTTCCTGGCCTTCTTTCAGGATGTCGGTCACTTTCTCGACGCGAGCATCGCTCAGCATGGAGATGTGGACCAGACCGTCCTTGCCCGGCAGGATGTTGACGAACGCGCCGAAGTCGACGATGCGCTCGACCTTGCCGACGTAGATCTTGCCGATCTCGGCTTCCGCAGTGATGCCCAGGACGCGCTGGCGTGCTGCTTCTGCCGCTTCCTTGGTTTCGCCGAAGATCTTGATCGAACCGTCGTCTTCGATGTCGATCGAGGCCTTGGTTTCTTCGCAGATCGCACGGATGGTCGCGCCGCCTTTACCGATGACATCACGGATCTTGTCGGTGTCGATTTTCATCGCGATCATGGTCGGAGCATTTTCCGACAGCTCGGTGCGGGACTGACCGATGATCTGGTTCATCTGGCCGAGGATGTTCAGGCGCGCTTCCAGGGCTTGGCCCAGGGCGATTTCCATGATCTCTTCGGTGATGCCCTTGATCTTGATGTCCATCTGCAGTGCGGTAACGCCCTTGGCGGTACCGGCCACTTTGAAGTCCATGTCGCCCAGGTGGTCTTCGTCACCCAGGATGTCGGTCAGGACGGCGAACTTCTCGCCTTCCTTGACCAGACCCATGGCGATACCGGCAACCGGTGCCTTCATCGGCACGCCAGCGTCCATCAGGGCCAGGGAAGCGCCGCAGACCGAAGCCATCGAGCTCGAACCGTTGGATTCGGTGATTTCCGAGACCACACGGATGGTGTACGGGAACACGTCAGCGGCTGGCAGCATGGCCTGGACCGAACGACGGGCCAGACGGCCGTGGCCGATTTCGCGACGACCGGCGCCACCCATGCGACCACATTCGCCTACCGAGAACGGAGGGAAGTTGTAGTGCAGCATGAACGGGTCTTTCTTTTCGCCTTCCAGGGTGTCCAGCAGTTGCGCGTCACGGGCGGTGCCCAGTGTAGCAACGACCAGGGCCTGGGTTTCGCCACGGGTGAACAGTGCCGAACCGTGGGTCTTCGGCAGCACGCCGACTTCGATGTTCAGCGGACGTACGGTGCGGGTGTCGCGACCGTCGATACGTGGCTTGCCGTTGACGATGTTTTCGCGAACGGTGCGGTATTCGATCTCACCGAAAGCAGCCTTGACGTCGCTGGCCGATGGCTGGCCTTCTTCGCCGGAGAACTTCGCAACGACTTGATCCTTCAGCTCACCCAGGCGCGCATAACGGTCGGCCTTGACGGTGATGGTGTAGGCCTGGGAGATCGCGTCGCCGAACTCGGCACGGATCGCGCCCAGCAGCTCGGTGGCTTCTGGCTGTGGAGCCCAGGTCCAGGTTGGCTTGGCGGCTTCGGCGGCCAGTTCCTTGACGGCGTTGATTACCACCTGGAACTCGTCGTGGGCAAACAGCACGGCGCCCAGCATCTGGTCTTCGGTCAATTCCTTGGCTTCGGATTCAACCATCAGCACGGCTTCGGAAGTACCGGCCACGACCATGTCCAGGCTGGAAGCCTTCAGTTGCTCGTAGGTCGGGTTCAGCAGGTAGCCGGTGCTTTCGTGGAAGGCAACGCGGGCAGCGCCGATCGGGCCATCGAAAGGAATGCCGGAGATGGCCAGGGCAGCCGAGGTACCGATCATCGCAGCGATGTCCGGATCGGTCTTCTTGCTGGTGGACACGACGGTGCAGACAACCTGCACTTCGTTCATGAAACCTTCTGGGAACAGCGGACGGATCGGACGGTCGATCAGTCGGGAAGTCAGGGTTTCTTTCTCGGAAGGACGGCCTTCGCGCTTGAAGAAACCGCCAGGGATCTTACCGGCAGCGTAAGTCTTTTCCTGGTAGTGGACGGACAGAGGGAAAAAGCCCTTGCCCGGATCGGCTTGCTTGGCACCGACAACGGTCACCAATACGCTGACGTCGTCGTCAACGGTGACCAGCACTGCGCCGGAGGCCTGACGGGCGATACGGCCAGTCTCGAGGGTAACGGTCGACTGACCGAACTGGAATTTTTTGATTACCGGGTTCACGGTGTCCTACCTTCTTTGTGGCTCTTGGGGAACTTGTCTTCTTGCGAAATTCTTGGGCAATGGCGGGAATCGGCCCGACGCTTGTCCAGGGTAAAACGTGTATCCAGATAAAACTTGAGGCTGGGAGCCTGCCATGCACCAGCGGGAAACCCACTGATGCACGACAGACCACCAACCTCTAGCGCAATCGCTATTAGCGACGCAGACCCAGGCGAGCGATCAGAGCGCTGTAACGGCTCACGTCCTTGCCTTTCAGGTAGTCCAGCAGCTTGCGACGCTGGTTTACCATGCGGATCAGACCACGACGGGAGTGGTGATCCTTACCGTTGGCCTTGAAGTGACCTTGCAGTTTGTTGATGTTGGCGGTCAGCAGTGCAACTTGCACTTCTGGCGAACCAGTGTCACCAACAGCTTGCTGGTAGTCAGCTACGATTTGAGCTTTTTCTTGAACGTCGAGAGCCATGAGGCAATCCTTTTAGTCAGGAAACTGTTCCGAGGAAACAGCTTCAACAGGCCAGGGACAAATCCCTGTATCTATAAATGAGTAGTGACCGTGCCTGTTAACAGCCACACTCGCCAGCCTGCTGTTACACAGGCTGGTTCCGGTCATTCCGACCGAATCAGTCGACGCGGCGCAATGCGCCCGTCTTCGCTCACTTCACCGATACCGATGAAGCGACCGTTGTGATCCTGTACCCGGACCATGCCGAACTTCGGCGCATCCGGGGCACGTACCGGCTGGCCGTTGAGCCAGTAGAACGCACTGTGTTCCGAGAACTGCAACAGCGGCCAGTCCAGCAAGCCACTGTCCGATGGCATCAGGAAGCGGTCGACCGCTTCGTTGCCGCCTTCGGCATGTACCGCTTCGAGCTCTTCCAGCGTGACCGTCTGGGCCAGCGTGAAAGGCCCGGCCTGGGTCCGTCGCAATTCTGCCACGTACGCGCCACAACCGAGCTGCTCGCCAATATCCTCCACCAGGGTTCGGATATAGGTGCCTTTGCTGCAATCCACTGCCAGCCGCGCAGTATTACCGTCAAAGGCCAGCAATTCCAAGCGCGCAATAGTAACAGAACGCGGTTCACGCTCCACTACTTCGCCTGCACGGGCCAGTTTGTACAACGGCTGGCCATCACGCTTGAGGGCGGAGTACATCGGCGGTATCTGACTGATTTGTCCGCGAAATTTCGGCAACACCGCCTCGACATCCGCCTGACCAACGGTCACCGGGCGCTCCAGCAAAACCTCACCTTCGGCGTCCGCCGTGGTGGTGGTCTTGCCTAACTGCGCCAGGGTTTCATAACCCTTGTCGGAATCGAGCAGGTACTGGGAGAACTTGGTCGCCTCGCCGAAGCACAGCGGCAGCACGCCAGTAGCCAGCGGATCGAGGCTGCCGGTGTGACCGGCCTTCTCGGCGTTGAGCAACCAGCGAACCTTCTGCAATGCCGCGTTGGAAGTGAATCCCAGCGGCTTGTCGAGCAGGATGATGCCGCTGACGTTACGACGGATGCGTTTGACCTGAGCCACCGATTACTCCTTGGTGTCTTCGGGTTCAGCGGCCGCCGGGTGCTGGCTGTCTTCAGCCACGGCGCGCTCGATCAGCGCCGACAGATGCGCGCCACGCACGACGCTCTCGTCGTAGTGGAAGTGCAACTGCGGAACGCTGCGCAGCTTCATTTCCCGGGCCAACTGCATACGCAGGAAACCGGCTGCCGAGTTGAGCACCTTGATGCTCTGGGCGATTTCTTCGGCGCTGTCCTGCCCCATCACGGTGATGAAAATCTTTGCATGACCGACGTCACGGCTGACTTCCACTGCGGTAATGGTGACCAGGCCGACGCGCGGGTCCTTGACTTCGCGACGGATCAGCTGGGCCAGCTCGCGCTGCATCTGATCGCCGATTCGTTGGGTACGGCTGTATTCTTTTGCCATGTCTTGTTACCTGTTACTGCCCCACGGTGAAACCCGCGAGGTCTGAAAGCGGCAAACGCCCGGCCTGGCAAAAGCCAGACCGGGCGTTGCGTTTAGAGTCCGCCTGCGCGGCAGCGCATGTTCATGCGGCTGCCCGATGCGGCTCTTGAAGTACGCGAGTCAGAGGCTGCGAGCAACCTGGACCTTCTCGAAGACTTCGATCTTGTCGCCGACCTTGACGTCGTTGTAGCTCTTGACGCCAATACCGCATTCCATGCCGGCACGCACTTCGGAAGCGTCATCCTTGAAGCGACGCAGGGATTCCAGCTCGCCTTCGAAGATCACGATGTCTTCACGCAGTACGCGGATCGGACGGTTACGGTGAACGACACCTTCGATCACCATGCAACCGGCGATGGCACCGAACTTCGGCGAACGGAACACGTCGCGAACTTCGGCCACGCCCAGGATGTTCTCCCGCACGTCGCTGCCCAACATACCGGTCAACGCTTTCTTGACGTCTTCGATGATGTCGTAGATCACGTTGTAGTAACGCATGTCCAGGCCTTCCTGCTCGACGATCTTGCGAGCGCCAGCATCGGCACGCACGTTGAAGCCGAACAGTACAGCGTTGGAGGCCAGCGCCAGGTTGGCGTCGGATTCGGTGATACCACCGACACCGCCACCGACCACGCGCACTTGCACTTCGTCGTTACCCAGGCCGTTCAGAGCGCCCTGCAAAGCTTCCAGCGAACCACGGACGTCGGATTTGAGGACGATGTTGAGCGTCTTCTTCTCTTCCTGGCCCATATTCTCGAAGATGTTTTCCAGCTTGCCGGCGTGAGCACGGGCCAGCTTGACTTCGCGGAACTTGCCTTGACGGAACAGCGCGACTTCACGGGCTTTCTTCTCGTCAGCCACAACGCTCATTTCGTCGCCAGCGTCCGGAGTACCGTCCAGGCCGAGGATCTCGACCGGGATAGCCGGACCGGCTTCCTTGATTGGCTTGCCGTTCTCGTCGAGCATGGCGCGCACGCGGCCATAGTTCGAGCCGACCAGCACCATGTCGCCTTGGCGCAGGGTACCGTCTTGAACCAGTACGGTAGCCACCGGGCCGCGGCCCTTGTCGAGGCGCGATTCAACAACCACACCACGGCCAGGAGCCGAAGGCGTAGCGGTCAATTCCAGAACCTCGGCCTGCAACAGGACAGCTTCGAGCAGTTCGTCGACGCCAGTACCCATCTTCGCGGAAACCGGAACGAATGGAGTGTCGCCACCCCACTCTTCGGAGGTCACGCCGTGAACCGACAGTTCGCTGCGGATGCGATCGAGATCAGCGCCCGGCTTGTCGATCTTGTTCACCGCGACCACCAGCGGCACGCCAGCAGCCTGGGCATGCTGGACGGCTTCGATAGTCTGCGGCATGACGCCGTCGTCCGCTGCAACTACCAGGATCACGATATCGGTTGCCTTGGCACCACGAGCACGCATCGCGGTAAACGCGGCGTGACCCGGGGTGTCGAGGAACGTCACCATGCCGCGGTCGGTTTCAACGTGGTAGGCGCCGATGTGCTGGGTAATACCGCCAGCTTCGCCAGCGGCAACCTTCGCACGACGGATATAGTCGAGCAGCGAGGTCTTACCATGGTCAACGTGACCCATGACGGTCACGACCGGAGCACGGGAAACCGCTTCACCTTCGAACTTCAGAGAC
This sequence comes from Pseudomonas agronomica, assembly GCF_025917275.1. Taxonomy (GTDB): domain Bacteria; phylum Pseudomonadota; class Gammaproteobacteria; order Pseudomonadales; family Pseudomonadaceae; genus Aquipseudomonas; species Aquipseudomonas agronomica. The sequence goes on from NZ_JAOSHO010000002.1 coordinate 10,292, forward strand.
TCGGCCAGGGAATCTTCCAGGGCGGTGTCGCTGACCAGGGTCACTTTGTGGCCCAGTTCTTCAGCAACCAGCTGGGCAGTTTCCTGGTCCAGAACCTGGTTGATGGTGGCCGGGGTACCCAGCTTGAACATGAACTTGATGATTTCAGCAGCCTTGACCGACATCTGCTGGGCCAGGTCGCCCACAGTGATGGTCTCGCCGATCTTCACTTCGCGCACGACAGGGCCGGTTGGGCTCTGGAAACCGTGGGCGTTGCGTTTCTTCAGCTTGGCCTTGCCGCGACCGCCGCGACGGAAGCCATCGCTTTCTTCGTCGGTGGTACGAGGCGCAACGCGTGGTGCCGGCGCCTTTTCCTTGACCGAAGCACGATGAGGAGCGTTTTTACGCTCGCCATCGCCACCGCCACGACGGTTGTCGTCGGCACGTGGCTTGTCCGGACGACGTTGTTCGTCGCGCTTGCGAGTATCGGCTGGAGCCGGCGCTGGCGCCGCCACCGGAGCCGCTTCGCGAACAGGCTCGGCGACCGGGGCAACAGCCTCGACGGCTTCGGCTGGAGCAGGTTGCGCAGCAGCAGGCTGGCGACGCGCTTCTTCTTCAGCACGACGCTTGGCTTCTTCTTCAGCCTTCTGACGAGCAGCATTTTCTACTGCGCGACGTTCTTCCAGTTCGCGTTTGCGCTCGGCTTCGATTTCTTCCGGGCTGCGTTGTACGAAGACTTTCTTCTTGCGTACTTCAACGCTGATGCTTTTGCTACCGGCAACACGCAAGGTGCTGGTGGTTTTACGCTGCAGAGTGATCTTGCGCGGTTCTTCCACTTTCGCCTTGTGACTGCTCTTCAAGTGAGTCAGCAGGGACTGCTTCTCACTGTCGGTCACATGTTCCTCGGCGGCGGTGTGCGGCAGACCTGCCTCACGCATCTGCTGCAACAGGCGCTCTACCGGTGTTTTGACCTCATCGGCCAGTTGTTTCACCGTGACTTGCGTCATGCACTTCTCTCCTCAGGCCGCGCCTAATTACTCGAACCAGTGGGCTCGGGCGGCCATGATCAACTTGCCGGCACGATCATCGTCAATGCCGTCGATGTCGAGCAGGTCGTCAATAGACTGCTCGGCCAGGTCTTCGCGGGTAATTACGCCGCGCACCGCCAGTTCCATCGCCAAATCCTTGTCCATGCCCTCAAGCGAGAGCAGGTCTTCGGCCGGATGGGCGTCTGCCAGCTTTTCCTCAGTAGCGATGGCTTTGGTCAACAAGCGATCCTTGGCCCGAGCGCGAAGCTCGTTGACGATTTCCTCGTCAAAGCCGTCGATGTTGAGCATTTCCTCCACCGGTACGTAGGCAATCTCTTCCAGGCTGGTAAAGCCTTCATCCACCAGCACCTGCGCCAGTTCTTCATCGACTTCAAGCTCTTCGATGAAGTTGCGCAGGATGTCGCCGGTTTCAGCTTGCTGCTTAGCCTGGATGTCCGATTCGGTCATCACGTTCAGGGTCCAGCCAGTCAATTGGCTCGCCAGACGCACGTTCTGACCACCGCGACCGATGGCCTGAGCCAGATTGTCTGCGCCAACGGCGATGTCCATGGCATGGGCATCTTCGTCGACGATAATTGCCGCCACTTCAGCAGGCGACATGGCATTGATCACGAACTGAGCCGGGTTGTCGTCCCACAGGACGATGTCCACACGCTCGCCGCCCAACTCGCCGGATACGGCCTGGACACGCGAACCGCGCATGCCGATGCAGGCACCTTGCGGGTCGATACGCTTGTCCTTGGAGCGGACCGCGATCTTGGCGCGCGAACCCGGATCACGGGAAGCGGCCATCACTTCGATCAGGCCTTCAGCAATTTCCGGCACTTCGATGCGGAACAACTCGATCAGCATTTCCGGCGCGGTACGCGACAGGATCAGCTGCGGGCCCCGGTTCTCGGTGCGGATTTCCTTGAGCAGCGCACGCAAACGCACGCCAACCCGGAAAGTTTCGCGAGAGATGATGTCTTCGCGAGCCAGCAACGCTTCGGCGTTGTTGCCCAGGTCGACGATCACATTGTCGCGGGTGACTTTTTTCACGGTGCCGGAGATGATTTCCCCCAGGCGCTCGCGATAAGCGTCGACGACTTGCGCGCGCTCGGCTTCGCGAACTTTCTGCACAATGACCTGCTTGGCAGTCTGTGCAGCGATGCGACCGAACTCAATGGACTCGATTTTCTCTTCAACGACATCACCGACCTTGGCGCCCGGATGCGTTTCCGCAACCTTGCTCGGCCAGGTTTCGATAGCCGGATCGTCCAGGTCGGCTTCCTCGACTACCGTCCAGCGACGGAAAGTCTCGTAGGAACCAGTGTGACGATTGATTTCCACACGCAAATCAACTTCGTCTTCGAATCGCTTCTTGGTAGCAGTGGCCAGGGCCAGCTCCAGCGCTTCAAAAATAACGTTAGCCGGTACGCCCTTTTCATTGGATACCGACTCAACAACCAGCAGTACTTCTTTGCTCATCGTACGCCTCGCCTTTCGCAAGCCATTGGATCCGCGGGATCCGCAGTATCTGGCACGTATCAGTCAAAACTGGGAATAATGTTGGCCTTGTCGATCATGTCGATCGGCAACAGGAACTCGTGTTCGTCTACTTGCACCACGACGTCCTGCTCTTCTACACCGCGCAGAAGGCCTTGGAAGTTGCGTCGACCTTCGAAAGGCGAGCGCAGCCTGATCTTCACTTGTTCACCGGCAAACGAAGCAAACTGCTCAAGAGTGAACAGAGGGCGTTCCATGCCAGGCGAGGAAACTTCAAGGGTGTATTCGGAGGCGATGGGATCTTCAACATCCAGCACCCCACTGATCTGACGGCTGACAATGGCGCAATCGTCCACCAGCACACCGCCTTCTTTATCAATATAAACGCGCAACATTGAGTGGCGACCTTGAGCCGAAAACTCAATACCCCAGCATTCATAGCCTAGGGCCACGACCACCGGGGCCAACAAGGCCTGCAACTCTTCTAGCTTGCTCGACACCTGAACCCCCTCGTGCATGTAGTGCATGCTGTGCAAAATAAAAAATGGGCGAAACGCCCATCCTTGAAACGCCGTCGAACAGCGGCGTTGTAAAGTGTCCAGCTAACAAAAAGCCCCTTGGAAGGGGCCCTGAAACTGGTTGCGGGAGCCGGATTTGAACCGACGACCTTCGGGTTATGAGCCCGACGAGCTACCAGGCTGCTCCATCCCGCGACAAAGCTGGGGCGGAAGTATACGACCGATCCCTTATAGGGTCAATGTAACCCTTCCACCTACAAGAAAGCCCGCAATAGCGGGCTCTCCTGATAATTGGTACCGAGAAGGGGACTCGAACCCCTACACCCTATGGGCACAACCACCTCAAGGTTGCGTGTCTACCAATTCCACCACCTCGGCAATACAGCGTTTGAAACCTTCTTACTTCTGCTCTTGAGCTGGAGGCACGTCAGTCGCCGAATTGGCCGACTTTTGCTCTTGAAGCACCGGGACATCATCAGAAGCCGGTTGTTGCTTTGGCGCTTCCAACACCGCTGGGTTTGGTAAACCTACTTGAGTCAGCTCATGAGCCTTCTCTTTAGCAAAGTAACCTAACCCTAAGCTGGTTATGAAGAAACCGGCGGCGAGTATAGCAGTAAACTTACTAAGAAAGGTAGAGGAACCTTGGCTTCCGAACACAGTATTTGAAGCACCTGCACCGAAAGACGCACCAGCATCCGCACCTTTACCCTGCTGCAGCAATACGAGAGCGACTACACCCAGCGCGCCCAGCAGATGAAAAACGACTACGACTGTTTCCAGCATTTTTTCAGTTTCCCGCGGCGCGACAGATCGCACCGAACTCATCTGCATTCAGGGACGCTCCACCAATGAGCCCCCCATCGATATCCGGCATGCCGAACAGTTCGGCCGCATTGGCCGCCTTCACGCTGCCGCCGTATAGAAGCCGCACACCTCGTGCCACTTCAGAATTTTCTGCCGCCAACTGCGCGCGAATGGCTGCATGCACATCCTGCGCCTGTTGCGGCGAAGCCGTCAGCCCAGTGCCAATGGCCCAGACCGGCTCATAGGCAATGACTGCCTTTGCAAAAGCACCGACACCCAAGTCTTCAATGATGCTGCCCAGCTGACGCCCGACAACCTCAAGCGTCTTGCCAGCCTCACGCTGCTCAAGGGTCTCCCCTACGCACAGCACCGGCATCAGACCGCAAGCCTGGGCCGCAGCAAATTTGCGGATCAGCATCTTGTCCTGCTCGCCCATGATCTGGCGACGCTCGGAGTGTCCGACCAGGACCAGGGAACACCCTGCATCCACCAATTGACTCGGTGCAATCTCACCGGTCAACGCACCTTGCATGGATTCCACCGCAGAGTTCTGCGCGCCGACCGAAATCGACTTACCCTTCAAGCCATCAACCACTTGGTTGATATATAAGCAGGGCGGGAATACCGCGACATCAACACCGCTTGGCAAGGCCAGATTACGAAGGCCTTTGATCAGCTCAGCGACGCTGGCGCGGGTACCGTGCATCTTCCAGTTACCAGCTACCATAAGGCGACGCATGCTGTACCTCGTCGGTCAAAGTGGGCGCAGATGTTACCCAACCGATTCATGACTGGCAAGCCGAATTCAGGCAGAAACTTCAGTTACAAGTTTCGCCAGCTCCTCGGCGTAACCGCGGACCTGTGCTTCATCCTCACCTTCGACCATTACACGCACCAAAGGCTCGGTACCCGACTTGCGCAGCAGCACCCGCCCACGCCCCGCCATTGCCTGGGTTACGCGCTCGCTGGCCTGCTTGACCATCGCGTGCTCGAGCGGACTCGCACCGCCACCGAAACGCACATTGATCAAGACCTGCGGACATTTGCGCAACGCCTGGCGCGACTGCGCGAGACTTTCATTGCGCGCCTTGAGCGCCATCAACACCTGCAAGGCCGCGATGATCGCATCACCGGTGGTGGTATGGTCGAAACAAACAATATGCCCGGAGTTTTCGCCACCAATCACCCAGTTGCGCTCCAGCAACTCCGAGATGACATAACGGTCGCCGACGTTGGCTCGTACGAAAGGTATGTCCAGGTCCGCCAAGGCCAGTTCGAGCCCAAGATTGCTCATCAACGTCCCAACGACGCCGCCCTGCAGCTTGCCTCGACCATGCAAGTCGCGCGCAATGATGAACAGCAACTCGTCACCATCGACGACAGTGCCCGTATGATCGACCATCAGGACCCGGTCACCGTCACCATCAAAGGCGATCCCGAGATCAGCGTGCTCAGCCAGAACCGCCGCCTGCAACGCCTCAGTGTGCGTCGAGCCGCAGTTATGGTTGATGTTCAGCCCGTTAGGCTGAGCGGATAGAACCACCACGTCGGCGCCCAGCTCACGAAAAACGCTAGGGGCGACTTTATAGGTCGCACCGTGAGCGCAGTCGACGACAATCTTGAGACCGGAGAAACTGGTACCCGTCGGGACGCTACCTTTACAGAATTCGATGTAGCGACCCGATGCATCGTTGATCCGCGACACCTTACCGATCTTGCTCGACTCAACCACCGTCATCGGTGCATCCAGCAGCTCTTCGATCATCAATTCGATTTCATCCGGCAGCTTGGTGCCCTTGCCGGAAAAGAACTTGATACCGTTGTCATCATGAGGATTATGGGACGCGCTGATTACGATACCGGCTTGCGCCTGGAAGGTTCGCGTCAGGTAGGCGATGGCAGGCGTAGGCATCGGCCCCAGCAACATGACGTCGGCGCCCGCCGACGTCAGGCCAGCTTCAAGCGCCGATTCAAACATATAGCCAGAGATCCGCGTGTCCTTGCCAACCAACACTTTGCAGGCGCCCATTTTTCGGAACGCCATGCCCGCAGCCCAGCCGAGCTTGAGCATGAAATCGGGGGTAATAGGATATTCACCGACCCGACCACGGATACCGTCGGTGCCAAAATATTTCTTGCTCATAAGTGCTCCATCATTCTTATTCGGCTGAATCCACTGCTGCGATCATCCGCACGACGTCCATCGTTTCGCCTACATCATGTACCCGCAATATGCGCGCACCTTTTGTAATAGCCAATGCCGCGAGCGCGAGACCGCCATACAAACGCTCGCCCACCGGACGCCCCAAGGCATTTCCGATCATGCTCTTTCGCGAGACGCCAACCAACAGGGGACGCCCCAGGGCATGCAAGGCTTCCATATGCTTGAACAGGCTGAGATTGTGCGCCAATGTCTTTGCAAAGCCGAACCCAGGATCAAGGATGACCCGCTCGGCAGGAATGCCCACGGCAGCACATTCATTCATTCGCGTCACCAGGAAATCACTGACTTCCCTGGTCACGTCCTCATAGCTCGGATCGTTCTGCATGGTTCCGGGCTCGCCAAGCATATGCATCAGGCAAACCGGCAATCCCGTGGAGGCCGCGGCATCCAAGGCGCCGTCACGCTGCAACGAGCGAACGTCGTTGATCAATCCCGCCCCCAGGCGCGCAGCTTCGCGCATGACCGAAGGCGTGGACGTATCCACCGAAATGATGACGTCAAGCTCGCGGTGGATGCGCTCGACAATGGGCGCCACTCGCTCCAGCTCCTCGGTCGGCGAAACCGGCCGTGCACCTGGACGGGTCGACTCACCGCCGACATCGATCAGCGTTGCACCCGCCGAAGCCATGGCCTCGGCATGTCGCAACGCCGCGTCAAGCTGGCTGAATCGGCCGCCGTCGGAAAAGGAATCGGGAGTGACATTTAGGATTCCCATGACGTGAGCATGGGATAAATCAAGAACCCGGCTGCCACATGGCAACCGGGTCGAGGACTGGGCAGAAGTCATTTCAAGCCTTAAACGTCGGCAGCCGGACCACCGATCGGTGTTTCCGGACGCTCGCCCTGTACCGCCGGCGGCGTACCGGAGGAACCCGTGCCGCCCGGCCAATCACGGGGCTCACGAGGCGGGCGACCCGCCATGATGTCGTCGATCTGCTCGGCATCGATGGTTTCGTACTTCATCAGGGCATCAGCCATCGCGTCCAGCTTGTCACGGTTATCCGTGAGAATCTGTTTGGCGGTACCGTAACACTGGTCAATGATGCTGCGCACTTCAGAGTCGATCAGCTTGGCCGTCTCACCCGAAAAGCTCGCATGCTGGCCACTACCACCACGACCGAGGAATACTTCACCTTCTTCCTCCGCGTACATCAAAGGACCCAGCTTCTCGGAAAGCCCCCACTTGGTCACCATGTTCCGGGCGATCTGGCTAGCGCGCATGATGTCATTCGACGCGCCGGTCGTTACACCATCGAAGCCCAGGGTCATCTCCTCGGCGATACGACCGCCATACAGCGAACAGATCTGGCTGATCAATGCACGCTTGGACAGGCTATAGCGATCTTCTTCCGGCAGGAACATGGTCACACCCAGCGCACGACCACGCGGAATGATCGAAACCTTGTACACCGGATCATGTTCAGGCACCACGCGCCCGACGATGGCATGACCCGCCTCGTGGTAAGCGGTGTTCTGTTTTTCTTTCTCCGACATGACCATGGATTTGCGCTCGGCGCCCATCATGATCTTGTCCTTGGCCAACTCGAACTCTTTCATTTCCACGATGCGCTTGCCGGAACGGGCGGCAAACAGCGACGCTTCGTTCACCAGGTTGGCCAGGTCGGCACCAGAGAAGCCTGGCGTACCGCGGGCAATCACGGCAGGGGCGACGTCGTCGCCCATCGGCACCTTGCGCATGTGGACTTTCAGGATCTGCTCGCGGCCACGGATATCCGGCAGCCCCACCACGACCTGACGGTCGAAACGCCCTGGACGCAACAGCGCAGGGTCGAGCACGTCGGGACGGTTGGTAGCGGCAATCACGATGATGCCGTCGTTCATTTCGAAACCGTCCATCTCGACCAGCAACTGGTTGAGGGTCTGTTCGCGCTCGTCGTGACCGCCGCCCATGCCGGCACCACGATGGCGACCAACGGCGTCGATTTCGTCGATAAAGATAATGCACGGGGCGTGCTTCTTGGCCTGCTCGAACATGTCGCGGACACGACTGGCGCCCACGCCGACGAACATTTCGACGAAGTCGGAACCGGATATCGTGAAGAACGGCACCTTGGCTTCACCGGCAATCGCCTTGGCCAGCAAGGTCTTACCGGTGCCCGGAGGCCCTACCATCAGCACGCCACGCGGAATACGACCACCCAGGCGCTGGAACTTGCCTGGATCGCGGAGGAATTCAACCAGCTCGCCAACCTCTTCCTTGGCCTCGTCGCAACCAGCGACATCGGCAAGGGTAGTCTTGACCTGGTCTTCAGATAGCAACCGAGCCTTGCTCTTCCCAAAGCTCATCGGTCCGCCTTTACCGCCCGCACCGCCCTGCATCTGGCGCATGAAGAACATGAACACCGCGATGATCACCAGGATCGGGAAACTCGCTACCAGGAGCTGGGTCCAGATACTTTGCTGTTCCGGCTGCTTGCCTTCGACCACGACATGGTTGTCCACGAGGTCGCCGATCAGCCCATTGTCCTGAATAGCCGGACGAATGGTCTTGAAGCTGTCGCCATCGGTGCGCTTGCCGGTAATCACATAGCCATCAACGGCTACGCGCTCGACCTTGCCATCCTTGACCTGCTGGATGAAGTCGGAATAGTTGAGGGTCTGCGGCTCGTTAGGGCTGGAGAAGTTGTTCATCACGGTCACAAGGACAGCGGCGATGATCAACCACAGGATCAGATTCTTTGCCATATCGTTCAATTAACTACCCTCTGAAGCAAGCTCCGCTAATGGCGCGCGCTTCGCATGATATTCACCGGCCTAACTTACTACATTACCTACGACTCTGGCAGGCGCCGTCTGTAACCCTTTGTGAAACACTTTCTACACAATATTCGCTAATGCTCACGGGACGAAATACGAAAAACCTATCGCCCCGGTCGAAAAACCTCTTACTCCTCACTGCGACCACGGAAACCACGGCCCAGCAGGTACTGCTCACGGGAGCGATCACGCGATGATTTCGGCTTGCGCGTCGTGACCTTCTCGAACTGCTTGCGCACGCTCTTGTGGTATTCGTCGAAGCCTTCACCCTGGAAGACCTTGATCAAAAAATCACCACCTGGCTTCAATACCCGAGTCGCAAGATCCAGTGCCAACTCGCACAGGAACATCGATCGCGGCATATCAACAGATGCCAATCCACTCATATTGGGGGCCATATCGGAAATCACAAGGTCCACCTCGTTTTTTCCAACCGCTTCAAGGATCTGCGCCAGCACGGCGTCCTCGGTAAAGTCGCCCTGAATGAAGGTCACATCCGGGATGCTGTCCATTTCCAGGATATCGGAAGCGATCAGTGTACCTTGCCCACCAATCAGACGACTGGTCACTTGGGACCAGCCACCCGGGGCCGCACCCAAGTCGATCACGCTCATACCTGGACGGATCAAACGGTCTCTTTCCTGAATCTCCAGCAGCTTGTAGCTGGCACGAGAACGATACCCGTCTTTTTGCGCCATTTTCACGAATGGGTCGTTGAAATGCTCTTGCAGCCATTTAAGACTTGTCTTGGAACGGGCCACGGGCCACCTCTAAAAAAGTAAAACCGATCGTGATTAACTGGGCGGTCCCGGACTCGCTCGGGTAAACTGGCCGCCGCTTTTTACAAGATCAGACGCAGGGGTCAGATTATGCCGCTCACTCAAGAGCAGAAGAAACAATACAAATCCATCGGCCACCATCTGAAACCGGTTTTGACTGTGGCTGACAACGGTTTGACTGAAGGTGTGCTCGCCGAACTGGAACGCGCCTTGGGCGATCACGAGCTGATCAAGATCAAGCTCAACATCCTCGATCGCGAAGCCCGCCTGGCTGCGGTTGCCGAGCTGTGCAAGACCGGCAAGGCAGACCTGGTGCAGGTCATCGGCAAGATGGCGCTGATTTATCGCAAGAATTTCAGCGTCAACAAGCAACTGTCGAACGTTCACCGCTTCAAGTGATGTCAAAGGGTCAAGGGTGTGCCTCGCACACCCTGCCACTCCATCCAGGAACCGGTTGCAATACAAGCACCAATCCGGAAAACCCCAGCACCAGGTAACTGAATACCTGCCACTGGCTCGCATCCGGCCAGCCGAGATGCACCGCAAAGAACATTCCGCACGCGTACAACGACATGAGCAATAACTGCCCACGAATGTCGCGCCATAGACTGGCAAGGCCCTCGGCCTGAACCAGCACCAAAGCCTGAAATATCACGCACGCCGCGGAAAACCCCACCAGCAGCGCCGTCAGCGTGCCTGCAATTTCGTCGATGAGCAGCGGTGCCAGGCCAACTCGACCCAGCACCGGCAGCAAACCGATGTGCAACAACCAGATGCCGCCCACCCATAACATCTGGGTGAGCTGCCAGATCATGGCGCCGGCTCGCAGCGGGCGCCTTCGTTCAGATGTGACGGACTTCGACAATCTCATACTCGATGACACCACCCGGCGTCTTCACCGCCACCACATCGCCCTCTTCCTTGGCGATCAAGGCGCGAGCAATAGGTGAACCGACGGAAATCTTGCCGAGCTTGATGTCTGCCTCGTCCTCGCCAACGATCTGGTAGGTCACGCTTTCATCGGTCTCGACGTTGGCGATTTCCACCGTGGTGCCGAAAATGACCTTGCCGGTATGCGGAATCGTCGTGACATCGATGATCACCGCATTCTGCATGCGGCCTTCGATGTCACGGACACGCGCCTCGACCATGCCTTGCTCTTCACGAGCTGCATGGTATTCGGCGTTTTCCTTGAGATCTCCCAACTCGCGGGCCTCACCAATTGCCTGGCTCAAGCGCGGACGCTCGACCTTGGTCAGGAAAGCGTGTTCTTCTTCCAGGGCCTTCGCGCCCTGAACAGTCATCGGGTACTTGGTTATGCTCATGCCTTCAATCCTGCATGTAGATCCTGCAAGCGACGTACGGTCTTCTCGGGACCGAACTTGAGCGCTTCGCAGATCGCTTCGCCCGCAGCAATGGTCGTGGTGCAGTAGATCTTGTGCTGCAGCGCGTTGCGACGAATGGAGTAGGAATCGGCGATCGACTGGCGACCTTCCGTGGTGTTGATGATCAGCGTGACTTCGTCATTCTTGATCATGTCGACCACGTGTGGACGACCCTCGGTCACTTTGTTCACGCGGCGCACTTTCAGCCCCGCCGCCTCGATCAGCTTGGCAGTGCCGGCAGTGGCAACCACTTCGAAGCCCAAGTTGATCAGATCACGGGCCACACCTGCAACCAGTGGCTTGTCGTCATCACGCACGCTGATGAACGCGGTGCCGCCCGTCGGCAATACTTCGCTGGCACCCATCTGGGCCTTGGCGAACGCCTCACCGAAGGTATCGCCCACACCCATGACTTCACCGGTGGACTTCATCTCAGGGCCGAGGATCGGATCGACGCCAGGGAACTTGGCGAACGGGAACACCGCCTCTTTCACACTGTAGAAATTCGGAATGATTTCCTTGGTGAAACCCAGCTCTTTCAAGGTTTTGCCAGCCATGACCCGGGCAGCGATCATCGCCAGGGAAACACCGATGCACTTGGAAACGAACGGCACGGTACGGGAAGCACGCGGGTTGACTTCGATGACGTAGATGTCTTCGCCCTGCAGCGCCAACTGCACGTTCATCAGGCCGATAACGCCCAGTTCCAGGGCCATTTTCTTGACCTGCTCACGCATCTCATCCTGGATATGCGCCGGCAGCGAGTACGGCGGCAGCGAGCACGCAGAGTCACCGGAGTGAACACCGGCCTGCTCGATGTGCTGCATGATCGCGCCGATCACCACGTCTTTGCCATCGCTGACCGCATCCACGTCCATTTCGATGGCGCAGTTGAGGAAGTGGTCCAGCAGCACCGGGCTGTCGTTGGAGACCTGGACCGCTTCACGCAGGTAACGCTTGAGCTCGTCTTCCTGGTAGACGATTTCCATCGCACGGCCGCCCAGCACATAGGACGGACGCACCACCAGTGGATAACCGATCTTGGCGGCGGCACGAATCGCTTCGTCTTCGCTACGCACGGTGGCGTTTGGCGGCTGGCGCAGGTTCAGGCGCTCGACCATCTGCTGGAAGCGCTCACGGTCTTCGGCGCGGTCGATCGCATCCGGGCTGGTGCCGATGATCGGCACGCCAGCGGCTTCAAGGGCGCGAGCCAGTTTCAAAGGCGTCTGGCCGCCGTACTGGACGATCACGCCTTTTGGCTTCTCGACGCGAACGATTTCCAGCACGTCTTCCAGGGTCACTGGTTCGAAGTACAGGCGATCGGAGGTGTCGTAGTCGGTAGACACGGTTTCCGGGTTGCAGTTGACCATGATGGTCTCGTAACCGTCGTCGCGCAGGGCCAGTGCCGCGTGCACGCAGCAGTAGTCGAACTCGATGCCCTGGCCGATCCGGTTAGGACCGCCACCCAGGATCATGATCTTGTCCCGAGTCGATGGCGCGGCTTCGCACTCTTCTTCGTACGTGGAATACAGGTAAGCGGTGTCGGTGGCGAACTCGGCCGCGCAGGTGTCGACGCGCTTGTAGACCGGGAACACGTCCAGCTTGTGACGATGGGCGCGCAGGCTCTTCTCGGTCACACCCAGCAGCTTGGCCAGGCGCATGTCGGAGAAACCTTTGCGCTTGAGGCGGAACATCATGTCACGGTCGATGCTGGACATGCCCAGGGTCTTGACCTTCTCTTCTTCCTTGATCAGGTCTTCGATCTGTACCAGGAACCAAGGGTCGATCATGTTCATGCCGAAGATCTGCTCGACGGTCATGCCGGCGCGGAAGGCATCGGCCACGTACCAGATGCGCTCGGCACCCGGCACGGTCAGCTCGCGCTTGAGCACGCTCATGCTTTCCGGATCGTTCAGGTCCAGCTTGGGATCGAGGCCACAAACACCCACTTCCAGGCCACGAAGGGCTTTCTGCAGGGATTCCTGGAAGGTCCGGCCGATGGCCATGACCTCACCCACCGACTTCATCTGGGTGGTCAGGCGGGCGTCGGCCTTGGCAAACTTCTCGAAGGCGAAGCGCGGCAGCTTGGTCACGACGTAGTCGATGGACGGTTCGAAGGACGCCGGGGTCTTGCCGCCGGTGATGTCGTTCGACAATTCGTCCAGGGTGTAGCCCACGGCCAGCTTGGCAGCGACCTTGGCGATCGGAAAACCGGTGGCTTTCGAAGCCAGGGCCGACGAACGGGATACCCGCGGGTTCATCTCGATGACCACCATGCGACCGGTGTTCGGGCAAATGCCGAACTGGACGTTGGAGCCGCCGGTTTCCACGCCGATCTCGCGCAGTACCGCCAGGGAGGCGTTACGCAGGATCTGGTATTCCTTGTCGGTCAGGGTCTGGGCCGGCGCGACGGTGATCGAGTCACCGGTGTGCACGCCCATCGGGTCGAAGTTCTCGATGGAGCAGACGATGATGCAGTTGTCCTTTTTGTCACGGACAACTTCCATTTCATATTCTTTCCAGCCGATCAGGGATTCGTCGATCAGCAGTTCCTTGGTCGGCGACAAGTCGAGACCACGGGCGCAGATTTCTTCGAACTCTTCACGGTTGTAGGCGATGCCGCCACCGGTGCCGCCCATGGTGAAGGACGGACGGATGATGCACGGGAAGCCGAGGCGTTCCAGGACCGCGTTGGCCTCTTCCATGCTGTGGGCGATGCCCGAGCGTGGGCAGTCCAGGCCGATGGATTTCATCGCCTTGTCGAAGCGCGAACGATCTTCGGCCTTGTCGATGGTGTCGGCATTGGCGCCGATCATTTCCACACCGAACTTCTCCAGGACGCCCTCGCGCTCCAGGTCCAGGGCGCAGTTCAGCGCGGTCTGGCCGCCCATGGTCGGCAGCAGCGCGTCCGGGCGTTCCTTCTCGATGATCTTGGCAACGGTCTGCCACTTGATCGGCTCGATGTAGGTGGCATCGGCCATGGCCGGGTCGGTCATGATGGTGGCCGGGTTGGAGTTCACCAGGATGACGCGGTAGCCCTCTTCGCGCAGGGCTTTACAGGCCTGGGCGCCGGAGTAGTCGAATTCGCAGGCCTGGCCGATCACGATCGGGCCAGCGCCAAGAATCAGGATGCTTTTTATGTCTGTACGTTTTGGCATGGGTTTGTCACTCAAATCCGCAGGTCAGTCGGCTAGGCCGTCGAACAATCTTTGAAGCGCCCGAGGGGGCCACCGTTTTCGGGGCCGCCCTCGGGCTTCACGCGGTCAGCGTCGCTTGGCCATCTCGTTGATGAAGCGATCGAACAGCGGCGCCACATCGTTCGGGCCCGGGCTCGCTTCAGGGTGGCCCTGGAAGCTGAACGCGCTCTTGTCGGTACGCTCGATGCCTTGCAGCGTGCCGTCGAACAGCGATTTGTGAATCGCGCGCACGTTGGCCGGCAGGGTCGCTTCATCCACGGCAAAACCGTGGTTCTGGCTGGTGATCATCACCACGCCGGTGTCCAGGTCCTGTACGGGGTGGTTGGCACCGTGGTGGCCGTGACCCATTTTCAAGGTCTTGGCGCCCGAAGCGAGGGCCAGCAGTTGGTGACCGAGGCAGATACCGAAGACCGGGATCTCGGTTTCCAGGACGTCCTTGATCGCTTGGATCGCGTAGTCGCAAGGCTCCGGATCACCCGGGCCGTTGGACAGGAACACGCCGTCGGGCTTGAGCGCCAGGACGTCGGCGGCCGGGGTTTGCGCCGGTACCACGGTGACGCGGCAACCACGCTCGACCAGCATGCGCAGGATGTTCAGCTTGACGCCGTAGTCGTAGGCAACCACGTGGTATGGCAGCTCGGAAGCTTCGATCGTCGCGTGACGATCGGTCTTCAGGTCCCAGACCGTGGAGCGCCATTCGTACTGCTTCTTGGTGCTGACGACTTTCGCCAGGTCCATGCCCTTGAGGCCAGGAAAACCCTGGGCAGCGGCGATGGCGGCTTCTTCGGAAATGTTGTCGCCGGCCATGATGCAGCCGTTCTGCGCGCCTTTTTCCCGAAGGATGCGGGTCAGGCGACGGGTGTCGATACCGGCGATCGCCACGACGTTGTTGGCTTTCAGGTAATCGGACAGGGACATCGTGTTACGCCAGTTGCTCGCTACCAGCGGCAAGTCACGGATGACCAGGCCGGCGGACCAGACACGATCGGACTCGGCGTCTTCCGGCGTGGTGCCGGTGTTGCCGATGTGCGGGTAAGTCAGGGTAACGATTTGCTGGGCGTAGGAAGGATCGGTAAGAATTTCCTGATAGCCGGTCATTGCGGTGTTAAACACCACCTCACCAACGGTCTGACCGTCGGCTCCAATGGCTTCGCCGCGAAAAATGCTGCCATCAGCAAGGGCGAGTATGGCTGGCTTAGTCAAGAAGACCTCCCGTAAATAAAGCCTGAAAGGGCGATCGCAGGTTGTAAAAAAGCGGAGTGACGTATGGACACGTCACCCCGCTTGTTCACTGAATTATTCTGCGCGCTTTTAGTGGACACACTAAAGCTGTAGCTTACAGAAAAAGGCTTTTTTGGTCCACCGCTAATGAGCCTTAAAGGCAGGGGAATGCGACAGGTCGTCGCGAAGCGGTGTAAAACGGGGCTCAGTATAACCTGAACCCCGCCTCCAGGGACATCAACGCAGGTCGAGAACGTCCTGCATGTCGTACAAACCAGGCTCGCGCCCATCCAGCCACAACGCGGCACGCACGGCACCCTTGGCGAAGGTCATCCGGCTCGACGCCTTGTGGGTGATCTCCAGGCGCTCCCCTTCGGTGGCGAACAACACGGTATGGTCACCCACCACGTCACCACCACGCACGGTCGCGAAACCGATGGTGTCGCGCTCGCGAGCACCGGTATGCCCCTCGCGCCCATACACGGCGACCTGTCGCAGATCCCGCCCCAGCGCATCGGCAATTACTTCACCCATGCGCAAGGCCGTTCCCGAAGGCGCATCGATCTTGTGGCGGTGATGGGCCTCGATGATCTCGATATCCGCATCGTCACCCAGGACCCGCGCCGTCAAGTCCAGCAATTTGAGCGACAGGTTCACGCCCACGCTGAAGTTCGCAGCGAAGACGATTGGGATGTCCTTGCCAGCCTCAGTCAGTAACTGCTTCTGCGCAGCATCCAGACCGGTCGTACCGATCACCATGGCCTTGCCTGCCTTGCGGCAGATGGCAAGGTTTTTCAGCATGACTTCCGGCAAGGTGAAATCAACGAGGACGTCAAATTCGTCGATCACCTTTTCCAGCCCACCGGACATCGGCACGCCGATACGACCAATGGAAGCCAGCTCACCAGCATCGGCACCAACCAAGGTACTGTCGGGCCGGACGATGGCAGCCGTCAGCCCCGAAAGCGGCGAACGTTGCTGCACCGCCTCCACCAACGCCTTGCCCATGCGCCCGGCGGCGCCCATCACAGCTATACGTCGCATGCGAACTCCTTACAGGTCGCCGAAGAAGCGCTTCACGCCTTCGAACCAACCGGTGGTTTTTGGCGAGTGACTGTTGTCATTCGCCAGGGAGCTGCGGAACTCTTCGAGCAATTCACGCTGGCGCCGGCTCAGGTTGACCGGCGTTTCCACCGCCACGCGGCACATCAGGTCGCCCGCACCACCGCCACGCACTGGCGCAACGCCTTTGCCACGGATCCGGAACTGCTTCCCGGTCTGCGTGCCCTCGGGAATCTTCAGCTTGACGCGACCGTCGAGGGTCGGGATCTCAAGCTCGCCACCCAAGGCTGCATCGACGAAGCTGATCGGCACTTCACAGAACAGGTGCTTGCCGTCGCGCTGGAAGATCGCGTGCTCGCGCACATTGATGACCACATACAAGTCGCCGGTCGGGCCACCCTGGGCACCCGCCTCGCCTTCGCCAGACAAGCGAATGCGGTCACCGGTATCGACACCGGCCGGCACCTTGACCGACAGCGTCTTGTACTCTTCGACACGCCCTTCGCCGTGGCAGGAGTCGCACGGATCGGAAATGATCTTGCCTTGGCCATGGCAACGTGGGCAGGTCTGCTGGACCGAGAAGAAGCCCTGCTGCATGCGAACCTGGCCGATACCGCCGCAGGTCGGGCAGGTCACGGGCGAGGAACCCTTCTTGGCCCCCGAGCCATCGCACGGCTTGCAATTGACCAGCGTCGGAACACGGATATTGACCGTCGTACCGCGCACCGCCTCTTCCAGGTTCAGCTCCAGGGTGTAGCGCAGGTCGCTGCCACGCTGGGCGCCACCGCGGGCACCGCCACGACCTCCACCGAAGAAATCGCTGAAAACATCGCCGAAGATGTCGGAGAAATTCTGGCCGCCGAAACCGGCGCCACCGCCCCCCATGCTCGGGTCAACACCGGCATGACCGTACTGGTCGTAGGCCGCGCGCTTACTGGAATCGGACAGGACCTCGTAGGCCTCGTTGGCTTCCTTGAACATCTCTTCCGACGCTTTGTCGCCGGGATTACGGTCCGGGTGATGCTTCATCGCCAGGCGACGATAAGCCTTTTTCAGCTCTGCCTCGCTGGCACCGCGCTCGACACCCAATACTTCGTAAAAATCACGCTTTGCCATTAGTCTTTGCACTCTTATAGGACGTTCGGCAAACCTCTCCTGAACCTTGCCAAACTCGTTGAGCCCCAATACAGGCCCGGACCCAACTCACGTCAATTCAACGATCCTGGTCGTAGGCTTTGTAGGAAAAGTGCCTGCGCGACGTCTCCTACAATCCAAATCTTTCAGCCAGGGCCCCGGCCAAAATGCGGTGCTCATCGCCCGAAAAGCAGGAGCATTCCCGAACACACCGCCAACACCCGAACACTGTCGCATGCTGTAAAAATTCGCTGGCTCCAGACACGCCAACGCGGGAGCAAGCTCCCGCGCGGCGACATCCTACCAGCCACCGCACAAATGCAGTCAACCGGCCGACCAACAAGCGATTACTTGTTGTCTTTCACTTCTTCGAACTCAGCGTCGACGACGTCGTCGGCTTTTTCAGCCGATTCGCCTTGCTGCGCGGCGCCTTCAGCTGGCTGGGCCTGTTCGGCGTACATCTTCTGAGCCACTGGAGCGGAGACTTTCGACAGCTCTTCGATCTTCGCCTCGATGGCCGCCTTGTCGTCGCCTTTGACAGCCGCTTCAAGGGCAACCACGGCTGCCTCGATAGCGGTTTTCTCTTCAGCGGTCACTTTCTCGCCAGCATCGGCAACCATCTTGCGAGTCGAGTGCACCAAGGCATCACCCTGGTTGCGAGCGCTTGCCAGCTCTTCGAACTTGCGGTCTTCCTCGGCGTTGACTTCAGCATCGCGGACCATCTGCTGAATTTCTTCCTCGGACAGGCCGGAGTTGGCCTTGATCACGATCGACTGGGTCTTGCCGGTTGCCTTGTCTTTCGCACCGACGTGCAAGATGCCGTTGGCGTCGATGTCGAAGGTCACTTCGATCTGTGGCACGCCACGTGGTGCTGGTGGAATCTCTGCCAGGTCGAACTTGCCCAGGGACTTGTTCTGGGCAGCTTGCTTGCGCTCGCCTTGCAGAACGTGGATGGTCACGGCGCTCTGATTGTCATCGGCAGTCGAGAACACCTGGGATTTCTTGGTAGGAATCGTGGTGTTTTTCTCGATCAGCGCGGTCATCACGCCACCCATGGTTTCAATACCCAGGGTCAGCGGGCTGACGTCCAGCAGCAGAACGTCTTTCACGTCACCGGCGAGAACGGCGCCCTGGATAGCTGCACCCATGGCAACGGCTTCGTCAGGGTTCACGTCCTTGCGAGCTTCTTTACCGAAGAAATCGGTCACCAGCTTCTGCACCAGCGGCATACGGGTCTGACCACCGACCAGGATCACGTCGTTGATCGAACCTACGTCGATACCGGCATCCTTCATCGCAATGCGGCAAGGTTCGATGGTGCGCTGAACCAGGTCTTCCACCAGCGCTTCGAGCTTGGCGCGGGAGATTTTTACGTTCAGGTGCTTAGGACCGGTAGCGTCCGCGGTGATGTACGGCAGGTTCACGTCGGTCGACTGGCTCGAGGACAGTTCGATCTTGGCCTTTTCAGCGGCTTCTTTCAGGCGCTGCATGGCCAGCGGGTCACCCTTGAGGTTCATGCCGCTTTCTTTCTTGAACTCGTCGACGAGGTAGTCGATCAGGCGGATGTCGAAGTCTTCACCACCGAGGAAGGTGTCACCGTTGGTGGCCAACACTTCGAACTGGTGCTCACCGTCGACTTCCGCGATTTCGATCACGGAAACGTCGAAAGTACCGCCACCCAGGTCATAAACGATCACGGTGTGATCGCCCTTGGCCTTGTCCATGCCGTAGGCCAGAGCAGCCGCGGTAGGTTCGTTGATGATACGTTTTACGTCCAGGCCTGCGATGCGGCCGGCGTCTTTGGTCGCCTGGCGCTGGCTGTCGTTGAAATAGGCAGGGACAGTGATGACCGCTTCAGTCACCGCTTCGCCGAGGTAATCTTCGGCGGTCTTCTTCATTTTCTTCAGGATTTCAGCCGAGATTTGTGGCGGGGCCATTTTCTGACCGTTCACTTCAACCCAGGCGTCGCCATTATCAGCCTTGGCGATCTTGTAAGGCACCATCTTGATGTCTTTCTGAACGACTTCTTCGTCGAACTTACGACCGATCAGACGCTTCACCGCGTACAGGGTGTTATGCGGATTGGTCACAGCCTGACGCTTGGCGGACTGGCCCACCAGGATTTCGCCGTCGTTGGCGTACGCGATGATCGACGGCGTAGTGCGCGCGCCTTCAGCGTTTTCAATAACCTTGGCCTTGCCGTTTTCCAGCACGGAGACGCACGAGTTGGTGGTCCCCAGGTCGATGCCGATAATCTTGCCCATGTTAACTCTCCCGGAACTTGAATTTTGTTGCCGCAGCAGTGGTGGCTAACTGCGGTAGTACTTAAACGCTTGACTTCTTAATGGGGCCGTTGCGCCCGATTTCAAGCCTGCTCGTCAATAGAAGGCGAAACCGGTGCCGGCGCCTTGCTGACCACAACCATGGCCGGGCGCAGCAGACGGCCGTTGAGCAGGTAGCCCTTCTGGAAAACCTTCAGCACGCTGTTTGGCTCGACATCCGCACTTTCCTGCATCGCCATGGCCTGGTGATGTTCGGCGTTGAAGGGTTCGCCGTGTGGATCGATTGCTTCAAGCTGATAGCGCTTGAGGGTGTCCTGGAACATTTTCAGGGTCAGCTCGATGCCTTCACGCATCGGACGGATGTTCTCGTCGTCCGGGTTGGACAGCTCCAGACCGCGCTCCAGGCTGTCGATGATTGGCAGCAGGTCACCCGCAAAACGTTCCAGGGCAAACTTGTGGGCCTTCTCTACGTCTTGCTCGGCGCGACGGCGAACGTTCTGCAGATCGGCTGCTACACGCAACGCCTGATCCTGCGCACCGGCCAGTTGCTCCTCGAGCACTTGTACACGTGCCGACAGGTCTTCGCCCGAGTCCTGGGGAGCCTGATTGGCGTCTAGATTTTGCGTATCCTGCGTCTGTTCGTCAGCCATAGATTTCTCCTTTCAACTTCGTCCGCGAGCTCGACTCGCGCTTCTGCCCCGGTATATGGGGCCGGGTTTTCAAGCTTCAAGGGTCACCTGACGAATTAACCCTACAAAAGGCAGCAGCATGATCATTCCTCGAAGCACTAAGAACTTCGCGCCCCCAAGCAAATCGAGCTAAGCACAGGCATTGTCAGCCCGAAACAAAACACTGTATAAATAACCAGACCTAAAGCCTGGGAGCGGCCTTATGCTGGTGCACCTGTCCGTACACAACTACGCCATCGTCGAACATCTCGACCTCGAACTCGATCGGGGCATGAGCGTGATCACCGGTGAAACCGGCGCGGGCAAGTCGATCATGCTCGATGCCTTGGGCCTGACGCTGGGCGACCGCGCAGACAGCGGCGTGGTGCGTCCCGGAGCGGACAAGGCCGACATCCTGGCAACCTTCGACCTGGTCGACATCCCCGAAGCCAGCACCTGGCTGGCGGAACGTGACCTGGACACCGATGGCCTGTGCATCCTGCGGCGGGTCATCACCGCCGAGGGCCGCTCCCGAGGCTATATCAACGGCACGCCCTGCCCGCTGGGCGACCTGAAGGCCCTGGGTGAGCTGCTGATTGATATTCACAGCCAGCATGAACATCAATCGCTGCTCAAGACCGACACCCATCGTCGACTGCTCGACGAATACGCAGGCGCCACGGACCTGGCACGCCAGGTTCAATTGGCCGCCCAGCGCTGGCGGCAAACCCGGCAGGAACTGGATCGCCTCTCCAATTCCGGCGACGAACAGCGTGCCCGCCACCAGTTGTTGAGCTATCAGCTGGAAGAGCTGGAGAACCTGGCCCTGGGTGAAAACGAGCTGGAGGAACTGGAACAGGAACACAAGAACCTGACCAACGCCGAGGCGCTGCTGGGCATTTGCCGCCAGGTCGTTGAGCAATGCAGCGAAAGCGACTCAGGCAATGTACTCAACGCCCTGACAGCGAGCCTGAACCGACTCTCCAGCGTCAGCAACTCCGTAGGTGCCCTGAACGAAGCAACGAACCTGCTGACCAGCGCACAGATACAAGTCGAGGAAGCCGTCGGCGAGCTGAACCGCTTCCTCGATCATTTCGACGCCGACCCGGCACGCCTGCAATACCTGGAAGAACGCCTGGATACCATTTATACGCTCGCCCGCAAGCACCGCGTCCAGCCAACCGATGTCGTCGAGCTGCAGCAGCGCCTGCTCGAAGAGCTGGAAACCCTGAACGCCAATGACGAATCCATCGAGCGCCTCGGCGACGAGCTGGCCTCCTACGCGCGTCATTATCAGGAGAAAGCCAATGAACTCAGCCAACTGCGCCGCCAGGCCGCGACAGGGCTCGCCAATGCCGTGGAGCAGGAAATCCAGCGACTTGGCATGCCAGGCGGGCGCTTTACCATCGAGCTGCACCCCAACGCCGGCGACGAACTCCTGCCCAACGGACTGGAACAGGTCGAGCTGCTGGTCAGCGCCAACCCCGGGCAGCCGCTCAAGGCGCTGGCCAAAGTGGCGTCCGGGGGCGAGCTGTCACGCATCAGCCTGGCTATCCAGGTCATCACCGCACAAACCTCACGAGTACCTACATTGGTATTTGACGAAGTGGACGTAGGGATCGGCGGCCCGACAGCGGAAATTGTCGGCCAATTGCTCCGCAGGCTGGGCGAACGCGGCCAGGTCCTGACCGTTACCCATTTGCCCCAGGTCGCAGCCCAGGGACATCAGCACCTGTTTGTGCACAAGGTGCGCGGCGAAGACGCCACTCGTACCGCCGTGTCCAAGCTCAACAAGCATGAACGCGTGGAAGAAGTGGCACGGATGCTTGGGGGCATCGACCTGACCAAGGAATCCTTGGCGCACGCCAAGAAAATGGTGATCGCGGCAAAAATCTGAGGGACACCAAAAAGCAAGAAGGCGACCCGAGGGTCGCCTTCTTTCGTTTTGAGAACCTTGGTCCCCGCGACGAGCTTATTTGCGCTTGCGCACGTGCAAGACGAGATGGTGATCGATCAGCTCGAAACCATACTCCTCAGCAATCGCTTTTTGCAGCTTCTCGATTTCAGGACTGACGAATTCGATGACTTCACGGGTTTCCACGTCCACCATATGGTCATGGTGCTCCCCGTCAGCCAATTCGAAGACCGCATGACCGCCATCGAAATTATGACGAGCCACCAGACCCGCAGCTTCGAACTGGGTCAGGACACGGTAAACCGTGGCCAGACCGACGTCCTCGCCAGCTTCCATGAGCGCCTTGTAGACGTCTTCGGCACTCATGTGGCGTTGCTCTGCGGAATCGAGCATTTGCAGGATCTTGACCCTTGGCAGGGTCACTTTGAGGCCGGCTTTGCGTAGTTCGCTATTTTCAACCATGGTCAGCTTTCTCGCGATGCTGCTTCGCAGCTTCTCTTATTGCGGGTATGATCGGCGTTTACGTTGTCCCAGCCAAGATAGTGGAAGTCGCCCACCGATGCAAAACACCAAGCTCTTGCTAACCAGTTTCACCTTCGTGGGACTGCTCGCACTCGCCGGTTGTTCATTCCCCGGGGTTTACAAAATCGACATCCAGCAGGGCAATGTCGTCACGCAGGACATGATAGACCAGTTACGCCCGGGAATGACCCGTCGGCAAGTACGGTTTATCATGGGCAACCCCCTGCTGACCGACACGTTCCATGCCGATCGCTGGGATTATCTGTACAGCTTGCAGCCTGGCGGCGGCGAGCGGCAACAGGAACGCATCAGCGTTATCTTCAATGCCAATGACCAGCTTGTCAGCCTCTCGGGTGATTTCATGCCGGGTGTAAGCCGCGATGAAGCCATCATGGGCAAGGACAGCGGCACGACGGTGACCGACCCGACCCAGAACGCCGAACAGCCAAAACCGGAGAAACCGGCCAAGCCAGGTTCGCTGCTGGATCAGATCCAGAAGGACGTGGACAAAGTCGAGACCGTACCAGTGCCGACTCCAGAGCCGCTGGATACGTCACCGCAATAAATCGCGACATAAAAAAACCCGGCATGCCGGGTTTTTTCTTGCCTGCGATTCGGCCCGTCTATTGATCCGCCTGACGCGCCAGGGCAGCCTTGGCCGCCCGCAGGCGACGAATTTCCTTCGGATCAGCCAGTAAGGGTCGATAAATCTCGAGCCGATCCGCCGGCTGGACCACCTGCCGATCAGGATCGGCAACCACCTTGCCAAAAATCCCGACAGGGCAAGTGGTCAGGTCCAGCTCCGGAAACGCCTTGGCAATGCCCGACACCATCAGTGCGGCGCGAACAGACGTCCCTTCACCGACCTTGAATGAGCGCAAGACCTGGCGATCGGTAGCGGCATACACCACTTCTATCTCGATCAACGCTTGAGCTCGGCGTTTTGCTTGGCCCGCTGGCAAAACGCGTCAACAAGGGTATTGGCCGCCTGATTGAACAGCGGGCCCAGCGTCGCGCGTACCAGTGGCCCGGCATAATCAAATGACAGGTCCAGGCTGATCTTGCAGGCCTTCTCGCCAAGCGGCTTGAACACCCATACGCCATGAAGCTGATTGAAAGGGCCCTCTTCGAGGTTCATCTCGATGGATTGGCCCGGCACCAAGGTATTGCGGGTGACGAAATGCTGGCTCAATCCACCTTTGGCGACGTTAAGGCTGGCGCGCATATGGGTTTCGGAGCTTTCGAGCACCTCGGCGGACGAGCACCACGGCAGGAACTGCGGATAACTCGCCACGTCGTTGACCAAGTCATAGAGCGCCTGTGCCGGGTAAGGCAGCAAGGCCGAGCGTTGAATATGTGTCGTCATGCAAGCGTCACTTCCACAGCTGGGCGGCAAACACTACAAGAATGCCGATGGGCGCCACATAGCGCATCAAGAACAGGCTCAGGGCGAACAGCACCGGACTGCGCAGCGACAACTCATCGCGTACGGCTTCACGCCCCATGACCCACCCTGCAAACACCACGAAACACAAACCTCCCAATGGCAGCATGATCCGCGAGGTAAAGAAATCAATCACCCCGAAGAAGTCCAGCCCGCCGGTAGCTCCCCACTGGTAGAGGTGGAACAGGCCGTCTTCGTTCACGAAAAACTTTGCCTGCTTCCATATATTGAAGGAAAAAACCGTGCCCAAGCCCACGAACCAGCACGTAAAGGCCAGCCAGAAGGTAACCCAGGCGCGGCTCAGGCGGGTTCGCTCCACAAGATAAGCCACCATCGGCTCAAGCAGGGAAATGGCTGAACTCCAGGCTGCGATAGCCACCAGGACAAAAAACACCACCCCCATGACTTGGCCGAACGCCATGCTGCCAAAGGCAAAAGGCAGGCTGACGAACATCAGCCCCGGCCCTTCGCTGGGGTTCAGGCCGGCGGCAAACACAATCGGGAACAATGCCACCCCAGCCAACAACGATACAAAGGTATCCAGCAACGCGACCCCGACAACGGTCTTGGTCAGAGATGCATTCTTCGGCATGTAGGCGCCATAGATCATGATCGAACCGACCCCCACGCTCAGGGAAAAAAACGCGTGGCCCATGGCCGGCAACAAGCCATCCATGACCTTCTCCGGCTTGAAGTCGAACATGAAATGCACGCCTTCCATGAAATGGCCCGTGGTCATGCTGTAGCCCAGCAACACCAGGATCATCACGAACAACAGTGGCATCATGATCCGCAGGCTGCGCTCAAGCCCGGCGACGACGCCTCGGGCAATCACCACGGCAGAGAGCACCAGGAAAAGTGTGTGCCAAAGCGTCAGCCTCCACGGGTCGGCGATCACATTGCCGAAGTAGGCACCCACCTCATCGGGCGTCGCACCTTGGAAATCCCCACGCCCCATGTCGATGATGTAGTCCAGCGACCAGCCACCCACCACGCTGTAGAAGGACAGGATCAGCAACGCCGTGATCATCCCGGCGAACGCCCCCCACGACCATTTCGGCGAGTGCCCTGCCTCGACGGCCAATACCTTCAAGGCGTTGGCCGGGCTCTGTCGGGCGCGACGACCGATCAACGTTTCCGCCAGCATCACCGGCGCGCCGATGAGGACGATGCACGCCAGGAACATCAATACGAAAGCCCCGCCGCCGTAGACGCCGACCATGTACGGAAACTTCCAGATACTACCCAGCCCCACGGCCGAACCGGTCGCGGCGAGTATGAAGACCCAGCGGCTAGCCCAACTGCCGTGGACAGAAACCTTGTCTGTCGACATCGTGATCACGCCCAAGCGTTCAAAAAAGAGGCCGCATTGTCCGGGATTCATGCAACCTGCTCAAGCACACCGCTTCACCGTAGCCGACACGCACGCAACTGCCTATAATGCCGCCCCTATGGCTAAACAGAAGAAACACCCCACAGGGACCATCGCGCAAAACAAAAAGGCGCGACACGATTACTTCATCGAACAACGTTTCGAGGCTGGCATGGTCCTGGCCGGCTGGGAAGTAAAGAGCTTGCGTGCCGGCAAGGCGCAACTGGTCGACAGTTATGTCTTGCTCAAGGACGGCGAAGCGTGGCTGCTCGGCAGTCATATCACGCCGCTGACCACCGCCAGTACCCACGTCATCGCCGACCCAGTGCGCTCGCGCAAGCTGCTGCTCAACAAGCGCGAGCTGGAGAAGCTCTTCGCGTCCGTGCAGCAGAAGGGTTATGCGTGCGTCTGCACGTCGCTGTACTGGAGCAAGCACTTGATCAAGTGTGAAATTGCCCTGGGCAAGGGCAAGAAGGAATACGACAAGCGCGATACCGAACGCGAACGCGACGCCGGTCGCGAGTTGCAGCGTGCGGTGCGCAACAAGGGCAAGGAAGACTAAGCCCTCGATCTTTGTGGGAGCGAGCTTGCTCGCGATGACGTCGTCACATCCGCTGTAGATGGGTCTGACAGACCGTCTTCGCGAGCAGGCTCGCTCCCACAGATTCAACAATCATGATCAGATCCCCTTGCGCCGCTCCGCCCGCGCCACCCGCTGCACTTCCTGCCGCACCTCTTCCAGCACTTCCTGCACATACAGGATATGTCGGCTGGAGACTTCCCGCGCCAGCTCGGCGTGCCCATCCATGATGGCTTGATACAGCTCCCGATGCTGACTGATCAGCATGTCGCGCGTCTCGCTGCGCTGCTTGTACATGCCGCCAATGTTGGTCACCACATTACGCTTGAGCAGGTCGAACAGTCCGCGAATGGTGTGCAGTAGAACCGCGTTATGACTGGCCTCGGCGATCGCCAGGTGGAAACGGGCATCCGCCGCGCCCTCCTCTGCCCGACTCACTTCTTCATGGCGTGAATAACAATCCTGCAACGCTTCGAACGCGGTCGTCAGTCGCTCGCGGTCGACCTCCGTAGCGCGCAGTGCTGCGTAATAAGCGCAGGATGCTTCCAAGGTATGACGAAACTCCAATAAGTCGCGCTGTGCTTCGGGATTGCTTTCCAAGAGCTGCAGCAGCGGATCACTGAACGTCGACCCCAGCGATTCGACGACATAGTTTCCCCCACCCTGGCGACTGACCAGCAGCCCCTTGGCCGCCAGTTTCTGAATCGCCTCGCGCAACGAAGGCCGCGAAACACCGAATTGATCGGCCAGGGTCCGCTCGGCCGGCAGGCGCTCACCTGACTTCAGCGTGCCCTCGAGGATCATGCCTTCAAGCCGCTCGACAATATCGTCAGACAAACGGCGCTGACGAATCTGATCAAACCCCATAACTCAATTCTCCACGATCCCGACGGCTCGCCGGGCTCTCTATTCTGGCCCATCCGGGCCTTGTCCACACCCACCAAAAACCGCCAATGCCAGCAGATCAGATGTGATCTGCACCGCTTATTCGACGAAAGTTTCAGGGCGGCAAATTGACACACGACAACCAAGGCTTTTACCCTAGCCAACAGCGCTTGTAAATTGGTATTACCAATTATCCAGATCGCTGACCAGTGCCTGACCAACAACAATTAGGGGCTCACCCAATATGCAAACCTGGCAACAGCTTTACAGCCCGCTCGGCAGCCTAGGCTTGTCCGCACTCGCGGCCGTCATTCCCATCGTGTTTTTCTTTCTGGCCCTGGCGGTGTTTCGCCTGAAGGGACACGTGGCCGGCAGTATCACCCTGGCCCTGGCGATTGCCGTGGCGATCTTCGCGTTCAACATGCCTGCAGACATGGCTTTCGCCGCCGCCGGCTATGGTTTTGCCTACGGTTTGTGGCCCATCGCCTGGATCATCGTCGCCGCCGTGTTCCTCTACAAACTCACGGTCAAGAGCGGCCAGTTCGAGGTCATCCGCAGCTCGGTGCTGTCGATTACCGATGACCAACGCCTGCAAGTGCTGTTGATCGGCTTTTGCTTCGGCGCATTCCTCGAAGGTGCCGCCGGTTTCGGCGCACCCGTGGCAATCACCGCGGCCCTGCTGGTCGGCCTGGGCTTCAACCCCTTGTATGCCGCTGGCCTGTGCCTGATCGCCAACACGGCGCCAGTAGCCTTTGGCGCGCTGGGTATCCCGATCATCGTGGCCGGGCAGGTCACCGGGATCGACGCCTTCAAGATCGGCGCCATGACCGGTCGCCAGCTACCATTGTTGTCGCTGTTCGTGCCGTTCTGGCTGGTGTTCATGATGGACGGCCTGCGCGGCGTACGAGAAACCTGGCCGGCAGCGCTGGTGGCAGGCTTGAGCTTCGCCGTCACCCAGTACTTCACCTCGAACTTCATCGGCCCGGAACTGCCGGACATCACGTCCGCCCTGGCCAGCCTGATTTCCCTGACGCTGTTCCTGAAAGTCTGGCAGCCCAAGCGCACCGCAGGCGCCCAGATTGCGGGCGCCACCTCCAGCGCAACAGTCACCGCCAGCGCCGGTGGTTTCGGCCAGCCGCGCAGCACCGTGGCGTCGCCCTACAGCCTGGGGGAAATCATCAAGGCCTGGTCGCCTTTCCTGATTCTCACCGTGCTGGTTACGATCTGGACCTTGAAACCCTTCAAGGCGATGTTCGCCGCGGGTGGCTCGATGTACGCCTGGGTGTTCAACTTCGCTATTGCGCACCTGGACCAATTGGTCATCAAGTCCGCACCTATCGTGGTCAACCCGACCGCCATCCCGGCCGTGTTCAAGCTTGATCCGATTTCCGCCACCGGCACGGCGATTTTCTTCTCAGCGTTGATCTCGATGCTGGTATTGAAAATCAACGTCAAAACTGGTCTTACCACTTTTAAAGAGACCCTTTTCGAGTTGCGCTGGCCCATTCTGTCCATCGGCATGGTGCTGGCGTTCGCGTTCGTCACCAACTACTCCGGCATGTCCTCGACCATGGCCCTGGTATTGGCCGGCACCGGCGCGGCGTTCCCGTTCTTCTCGCCGTTCCTGGGTTGGCTGGGCGTGTTCCTGACCGGCTCCGATACGTCGTCCAACGCGCTGTTCAGCTCGCTGCAAGCCACCACCGCGCACCAGATCGGCGTCAACGACACCTTGCTGGTCGCGGCCAATACCAGCGGCGGCGTGACCGGCAAAATGATTTCGCCACAATCGATCGCCGTGGCCTGCGCCGCCACCGGGCTGGTGGGCAAGGAATCGGATCTGTTCCGTTTCACCCTGAAACACAGCCTATTCTTTGCAACGATTGTCGGCTTGATCACGTTGGCCCAGGCCTACTGGTTCACCGGCATGCTGGTTCATTAATTCCTACGCACAACATTGAAAAACCGACGCCGAACCGTGATTCGGCGTCTGCTATTCACAACCGGGTCTGCAAGGCTGCTGAAAGATTTCCTCACTATATTCAGCAGCCTCAGCGGACGGATAACCGGGACCACCCGGAGACACGCCTGATGAGCGAGCTTTTTTACAACGCCGTACCGAACGCGACCCGTGTCGCCCCGCCCCTGCCCGAACCTCGGCAGTACCCCAGCGAGAAACCTGCTCGGGTCTACCTGTTCGGGACATGCGTGGTAGACCTGTTCTATCCCGAGGCCGGGATGGATGCGATTCATCTGCTCGAACGCGAAGGGATCCGAGTGGAGTATCCGCAAGGGCAAACGTGCTGCGGGCAGCCGGCGTACACGTCCGGATACACCGAGCAGGCGCGGACGGTGGCGCGGGCGCAACTGGCGTTGTTTGCCGGGGATTATCCAGTGGTCGTGCCGTCGGGCTCGTGCGCCGGCATGCTGCGTGAACATTACGCCGACTTGTTCAAGGACGAGCCGCAAACGCTCAAGCAGGTCCAGGCGCTGGCTGCCAGGACCTATGAGCTGGCCGAGTTCCTGTTATTCGTCTGCAAGGTGCAATTGAACGACGGCGGCACGCCGGTGAAGGTCGCGCTGCATACGTCCTGCTCGGCACGCCGGGAAATGAATACCCACCTGCATGGCCGTGCGTTGTTGGCGCAGTTGCGCAATGTGGAACGCGTCGAACACAGCCATGAAAGTGAGTGCTGTGGTTTTGGTGGGACGTTCAGCGTTCGCATGCCGGACATTTCCGGCGCGATGGTGGCCGACAAGACCCGGGCGCTGAAGGAATCCGGCGCACATCAGGTGGTCAGCGCCGATTGTGGGTGCTTGATGAATATCAATGGCGCCCTGGAAAAACAGCAGGAAGCGTTGCGCGGCCAACATCTGGCGAGCTTCCTCTGGCAGCGAACCGGAGGTGCCGCATGAGCACGCCGACGCTGATCCCTACCGTTGAAGTGGGGAATGATTTTCGCGCCCGCGCCCACAAGGCGCTGGACGACACGCAATTGCGAAACAACTTTCGCAGCGCGATGGATTCACTGATGACAAAACGGGCAACGTCTTTCAGCGATGCCCACGAAAGAGAACATTTGCGAGTGCTGGGCAACGCTGTCCGCGCCCGTGCGTTATCCAAGCTGCCCGACCTGCTCGAGCAACTTGAAAGCAACCTGACCCGCAACGGTGTGAAAGTACACTGGGCGGAAACGGTGGACGAAGCCAATGGCATCGTCCTTTCGATCATCCGCGCTCACGAGGCGCGGCAAGTGATCAAGGGCAAATCGATGGTCAGCGAAGAGATGGAGATGAACCATTTCCTCGAGGCTCGGGACATTGAATGTCTCGAATCCGACATGGGGGAATACATCGTCCAGCTCGACCACGAGAAGCCTTCACACATCATTATGCCGGCGATCCACAAGAATGCCGGTCAGGTCGCGTCCTTGTTCCACGACAAACTCGGCGTGGAGTACACCAAGGACGTTGACCAACTCATTCAGATCGGTCGCAAGGTCCTGCGGCAGAAATTCTTCGAAGCCGACATCGGCGTTTCCGGCGTCAACTTCGCCGTCGCCGAAACCGGCACCCTGCTGCTGGTGGAAAACGAAGGCAACGGCCGGATGTCCACCACGGTGCCGCCGGTGCACATCGCCGTGACCGGCATAGAAAAAGTCGTGGAAAACCTGCGCGATGTGGTGCCGCTGCTCTCGCTGCTGACCCGCTCGGCCCTCGGCCAGCCGATCACCACCTACGTCAACATGATCTCCGGGCCGCGCAAGCCTGACGAACTGGACGGTCCCCAGGAAGTCCACCTGGTCTTGCTCGACAACGGTCGCAGCCAGGCGTTTGCCGACAGCGAACTGCGCCAGACCCTCAACTGCATCCGCTGCGGCGCCTGTATGAACCATTGCCCGGTCTATACCCGAATCGGTGGCCATGCCTACGGCGAGGTTTACCCGGGGCCTATTGGAAAAATCATCACACCGCACATGGTCGGCCTGGCGAAGGTGCCGGATCACCCGAGCGCCTCTTCGCTGTGTGGAGCCTGCGGCGAAGTGTGCCCGGTGAAGATTCCGATCCCAGCCCTGCTGCGGCGGCTGCGGGAGGAAAACGTCAAGGCGCCAGACAGTCCCAACCCGATCATGCGCGGCCAGGGCAGTAAATACTCGGCCAAGGAACGGTTCATCTGGAATGCCTGGGCCCGGCTCAACAGTTCGCCGAGGCTGTACCGGATGTTCGCCTTCCTTGTCACCCGCTTGCGTGCCCTGGCGCCGAAAGACGTTGGGCCTTGGACACAAAACCACAGCGCCCCGAAACCCGCCGCCCGCTCACTGCATGACCTGGCTCGCGACCACCTGAACCCGCAGGGAGACCGCTGATGAGCGCCAAGGAAAATATCCTCGCCAAGCTGCGTAAAAGCCTGACCGGCACCACGCCGGTTGCCGACACCTATGACGTTGAACTGGTGACGCAGA
Source organism: Pseudomonas agronomica (assembly GCF_025917275.1). Taxonomy (GTDB): domain Bacteria; phylum Pseudomonadota; class Gammaproteobacteria; order Pseudomonadales; family Pseudomonadaceae; genus Aquipseudomonas; species Aquipseudomonas agronomica. The sequence goes on from NZ_JAOSHO010000002.1 coordinate 42,035, forward strand.
CCTACCGCTATGGGCCTGGAGAACGCATCCCGCAATTGCGCAAGCAAATGGAAGCGGTCCACACCGAGATCCACCTGACCTCCGGCGAAGCCTGGCCGGCACTGTTGGCGCAACTATTGCGGGACCGACAACTGCCGAGCCTGTTGATCGCGCCGACAACGCCTCACGGACAAAAAATCGTACAGTTCTGGGCGAATAATCCGGACCTGCCAGCTCTAAAGGCCTACGACCGGCCTGTAGAAGAATGGAAAGCCGAACTGTTCAACCACACCCCGGCCAGCCTGACGGGCACCCTCGGCGCCATCGCTGCCACCGGCAGCCTGATTCTCTGGCCGACGCGGGAAGAGCCGCGGCTGATGAGCCTCGTCCCGCCGGTGCATTTCGCCCTGCTCAAGGCCAGTGAGATTCGTGACAACTTCTATGAAGTGCAACAGGAATTCGCGTGGGCCCAGGGCATGCCAACCAATGCCCTGCTGGTGTCCGGCCCGTCGAAAACCGCCGATATCGAGCAAGTCCTGGCTTACGGCGCCCATGGTCCGAAGGACCTGGTGGTACTGATTCTGGAGGACCAATGACGCTTCCGGCCCCTTTCCTGCGCGACACATACCAACTGATCCCGCAAAAACGACGCTTTGACGATCCGTTGTCCACCCTGGCCTTCGGCACCGACGCCAGTTTCTATCGGCTGATTCCGAAACTGGTGGTACGCGTCGAATCCGAAGATGAAGTCATCGCCCTGCTGAAACTGGCCCAGCGCGACCAGGTGCCGGTCACGTTCCGCGCCGCCGGTACGAGCCTGTCCGGCCAAGCGATCAGCGATTCGGTGCTGATTGTGCTGGGGGATAACTGGAACGGCCGGGAAATTCGCGAGCAAGGCCACCAGATTCGTTTGCAACCCGGCGTCATCGGCGCCCAGGCCAACGCCTGGCTGGCCCCGTTCGGACGCAAGATCGGCCCGGACCCCGCGTCGATCAATGCCTGCAAGATTGGCGGTATCGTCGCCAACAACGCCAGCGGCATGTGCTGCGGTACGGCGCAGAACACTTACCATACCCTCGCCGGCATCCGCCTGGTCCTGGCTGACGGCACGCGCCTGGACACCGAAGACGCCGCCAGCGTGGCCGCTTTTCGCACAAGCCATGGCGAACTGCTGGAGCAATTGGCGACACTGGGCCGCGAAACCCGCGCCAACACGGAACTGGCCGCCCGAATTCGCCACAAATACCGTCTGAAAAACACCACCGGCCTGTCACTCAACGCCCTGGTGGATTTCGACGAGCCTGTGGATATCTTGAGCCACTTGCTGGTCGGCTCCGAAGGAACCCTCGGATTCATCAGCGCGGTGACCTACAACACGGTCATCGACCATCCGAACAAGGCGTCGGCGCTGATCGTCTTCCCTGATGTGGAGACCTGCTGCAACGCCGTCACCGTACTGAAAAGCCAACCCGTCTCCGCCGTCGAACTGCTGGACCGTCGCAGCCTGCGCTCAGTGCAGGACAAGCCGGGCATGCCGGATTTCGTACGGCATCTGTCGGACAATGCCTGCGCCCTGCTGATCGAATCCCGCGCCGCTTCGTCATCGCTATTGCAGGAGCAATTGGCCCTGATCATGGCCTCGCTGGCAGGTTTCCCGGTGGAGAAGCAGGTCGATTTCACCGAAGACCCACGGGAAAACGCCCGGCTCTGGGCAATCCGCAAAGACACCTTCCCCGCCGTGGGCGCGGTCCGCAGGACCGGAACCACAGTGATCATCGAAGACGTGACCTTCCCAGTCGAACAATTGGCGATCGGCGTGAATCGCCTGATCGCGCTGTTCGACAAGCATCACTACGACGAAGCGATCCTTTTCGGACACGCGCTGGAAGGCAATCTGCACTTCGTCTTCACCCAAGGCTTCAACAGTGCGGAAGAAGTCGCACGCTACCAGGCGTTTATGGATGACGTGGCGCAACTGGTGGCGGTGGAATTTGGCGGGTCACTGAAAGCCGAACACGGTACCGGCCGCAACATGGCGCCGTTCGTTGAGCTGGAATGGGGCAGCGACGCCTATCAATTGATGTGGCAGCTCAAGCGCCTGCTCGATCCCAATGGCATTCTCAACCCGGACGTGGTGCTCAGCGAGGATCCGCAGATTCACCTCAAGCACCTCAAACCCTTGCCGGCCGCCGATGAGATTGTGGACAAGTGCATCGAGTGCGGTTTCTGCGAGCCGGTATGTCCGTCCAAGGACCTGACGCTGAGCCCGCGTCAGCGCATTGTGATCTGGCGAGACATCCAGGCGAAAAAACGCGACGGAACCGATACCTCGGAGCTGGAAACGGCTTATCAATACCAGGGCATCGACACCTGCGCCGCCACTGGGCTGTGCGCCCAACGTTGCCCTGTAGGAATCAACACCGGCGAACTGGTGAAAAAGCTCCGTGGCCGCAGTGCAACGCGTACGAAAACCGCTGATTGGCTTGCCGGCAATTTCGCTACCGCACTGCAAGGAGCGCGCTTTACCCTGCATGTCGCCAATGGTGCGCGAATGCTCTTGGGGGCACCGCGCCTGGCACGTCTGTCGGCAGGCCTGACGCGGCTATCCAAAGGACAAGTCCCACAGTGGACCAACGCCATGCCGCAGCCGGAAAGGGCCATTCGCTTCAGTCCCGCGGTGTCGGATGAACGACCCAGGGTGGTTTATCTGGCGGCCTGTGTGTCGCGGGTCATGGGCCCTGCCGTGGCCGACAGCGAGCAGATGTCGCTGCATGACAAAACCCGAGGCCTACTGGAAAAGGCCGGCTATCAAGTCGTTTTTCCGGAGAACGTAGACAGTCTTTGCTGCGGCCAGCCTTTCGCATCCAAGGGCTATGCCGAGCAAGCCGAGCACAAGCGCCAGGAACTGATCGGCGCATTGCTGCACGCCAGTCGCGGTGGGCTCGATCCGATTTATTGCGACACAAGCCCTTGCACACTGCGGCTGGTCCAGGACCTCGGCGACGTGCGCCTGGACCTGTACGACCCAGTGCGCTTCATTCGCACGCACCTGATGGACCGCCTCGACTTCAGTCCTCAGGAAGCGCCCATCGCGGTACACGTCACCTGCAGCACGCAACACCTGGGCGAAAGCCAGGCGTTGATCGACCTGGCGCGCAAATGCAGCAAAAACGTGGTCATCCCGGAAGGCATCCATTGCTGCGGTTTTGCCGGCGACAAAGGCTTCACCACGCCGGAGCTGAACGCCCATTCGTTGCGCTCGCTGAAAGGCGCGGTACAGCATTGCAGCGAAGGAATTTCCACCAGCCGGACCTGTGAGATCGGTCTTACGCAACACGGTGCAATCGACTACCACGGGCTGGTTTATCTGGTCGATCGAGTGACCCGCGCCAGGGCGACCTGAGAAAAAAATAGAACCCTGGCGAACGACGGCAGTCCATTGAGCAGGTCCTGCAACCGCAGGGCTTCCTCAAACTTGGTAGTCCTGATGGGCCAGCAAACGCTGCCCTTGGGTCAAGGAGAGACATATGAAACGCTCTGTGCTGTTAGGTCTGTTTGTCACTGCCTCGATGCTGGCATCTCCCTCGTTTGCCGCCGGCGATTCGGACAGTCTCTGCGACACCAATATCAAAACCATCGAGAACGCCAAGACTCAGGTCCAAGGTTCGGATCTTGAAGCGAAAGTCGAAGCCAGCGTCCAGCAAGCCAAGGCCCATCAGGCTCTGAAAACCGAGGAAGGCACCAAAAAATGCATCTCGGAAACTACCCAGACCATCCAGGAGATTCAGAAAGTCAGCAAAGACGGTAAAAACTCCTGAATGCAGGGGGCCAACCTTCGGGTTGGCCCCGGATGCGTTTTGACGTACACTACGCAGGCCTGTCGCTCCAGAGATTCACGGAACGCCAGGTTCGGGGCCGTTTAGGATTCGACGCCGGTTGCGAAACTTTAGGTGCATGCCGAGTTGGTAACAGAACTCGTAAATCCACTGTTGCAACTTCCTATAGTTGCCAATGACGAAACCTACGGGGAATACGCTCTCGCTGCGTAAGCAGCCTTAGCCCTTCCCTTCTGGTACCTTCGGGTCCAGCAATCACCAGGGGATGTCCGTAAACCCAAAGTGATTGTCATATAGAACGGAATCGCCGTGCAGTACGTTGTGGACGAAGCGGCTAAAACTTACACAACTCGCCCAAAGCACCCTGCCCGTCGGGTCGCTGAGGGTTAACTTAATAGACACGGCTACGCATGTAGTACCGACAGCGGAGTACTGGCGGACGGGGGTTCAAATCCCCCCGGCTCCACCAAATGATCAAAAAAAGACGTCCACAGACGTCTTTTTTTGTGCCTGCAATCCAGTAAATACGCGGCCTCCAGCGCTTTTGCGGTCTTTTGAGAGTTTTTGAGTTCCAACCGTTCGGGTATTCCAGGCGGTATTCCAGCTCACCCGGTGCTAATCTTTGGAATACCGAATCAGTGCTTGAGGACAATCTCATGCCTGCTCAAAACCTCCGCCTCTCCGATCGACAGCTCAAGGGAGTCAAACCCGCGTCCAAGGATTATGTCCTCACTGACGGTGACGGTTTGCAGCTCCGCGTACGCAGCAACGGCTCGTTGCTGTGGAATTTCAACTACCGCGAACCGGTTACCAAGAAGCGAATCAACATCGGCTTTGGGACCTATCCCGAACTGTCACTGGCGAACGCACGAAAGAAGGCAGTCGAAGCGCGCGAGCTGCTCGCCCAAGGCATTGATCCGAAGGTACAGCGCAATACCTTGAATGAAGCCAAGCGCGCAGAAACGGAACACACCTTCGAGAACGTGGCTACGGCCTGGTTCGAACTCAAGAAAGACTCGGTCACCCCGGCATACACCGAAGACATCTGGCGGTCGCTCACGCTGCATGTGTTCCCCGACTTGAGAACGACACCACTGGTGAAAATCACCGCGCCGATGGTGATCGCATTGCTTCGCCCAATCGAAGCGAAAGGCAGCCTGGAGACGGTCAAGCGTCTTAGCCAGCGGCTAAACGAGATCATGACCTACGGCGTAAACTCTGGCCTGATCTTCGCCAACCCGCTCAGCGGGATAAGGGCGGTTTTCAAGAAGCCCAAGAAAGAGAACATGGCTGCGCTTCCGCCCGAAGAACTACCCGAGCTCATGCTGGAGATCGCGAACGCCAGCATCAAACGCACGACCCGTTGCCTCATCGAATGGCAGTTGCACACCATGACTCGCCCCGCAGAGGCGGCGACTACTCGCTGGGCAGACATCGACTTTGAAAAGCGTGTCTGGACTATCCCACCGGAGCGGATGAAAAAGCGCCGCCCTCACAGCATCCCGTTGAGTGATCACGCTGTCGCACTGTTGGAGTCACTGAAGACTCACAGCGGCCATCGCGAATACGTCTTCCCGGCAGACAGAAATCCACGCACCCACGCCAATAGCCAGACCGCCAACATGGCGTTGAAACGCATGGGCTTCCAGGATCGCTTGGTCAGCCACGGCATGCGCTCGATAGCCAGCACCATCTTGAATGAACATGGTTGGGACCCGGAACTCATTGAGGTCGCACTGGCGCATGTCGACAAGGATGAGGTGCGCAGCGCCTACAACCGAGCCGACTACATCGAGCGACGGCGCCCGATGATGGCGTGGTGGAGTGAGTACATCCAGAAAACCGCCACCGGCAGCCTTCTCGCCTCTGCATACGGCCAAGTCAGAGACAAGAACGTGGTGCCGATCCGCTAGCGCTGTACAGGCGCAATAACGGCGGCGACAGCAACTGATCGCTCAAGATTCAGGGAAAGCAGCCTCGTTTTTCCGCTTTTCAGCACGGGTCCATCCAAACAGGGCTGCAAAGCCGCCCTGTTTGGATGGACCTCACTTTGAAGAGCTAAAAGCCACGACGTTGTCCGCGATTTACCACGGAATTCCACCGATGGATAACCGCTTTTCACGTCCCCAAGAGCGCTGAGCTTCGGCCCTTGACCGGGGTTATCCACAGGCGTAGAACAGGCCGTGCAAAGGCTGTCGATGACAGCACCCCAGGTGACCCGAGCCTTAAAGGTCACGCCGCTCCCGCGGTGGTTCTCCCCAAGGGCGATTCGCATCCGGCAGCTCACCCGGTCACCTCCCCGGTGATGGATGCTAACTACACTTCATGGCCTTCGTGCGCCAGACGACACTTCCTATTGCGCTGCCCTGCAGCAATCTATCCGCTTGGCCGAATCCTGCGCCAACTTGTGCCCGTCTCTTTCTTTGGAAAGAGACGGGCACTTCTACCACTGCTGCAGCCCTGATTGCACATGGCTTTGCGGCAATCCCCCTCGTGACAATCGGCGTGACAAACGCCGATGTCACCAGCAACAGCGGTGCAGATGATGGTGCCGCAGACCATGGAATGGACTGCACCTGACTGACAGTCAGGCATGCCCCGGTCATCGCATTGCTGCGTTCACCCAGCTCAGGATCTTCAGGCGCTGGTTTAGTCAGCCAGCGCTGCCTCCACCCGCCCACCGCTATCGGTGCTTAGGGGGCCAGATCATGAGATGCCCTTGCTCCCGGTCGTAAGGAGCCGCCAGTCCCGCGTAGAGGACATTCCCCACAGGTCGCAGGGGCCTTGATCCCTGATAACACTCAGCATTCTTGGCGGGATGACGTGGGGTGAGGATCGGAGAGCGGAGATGAGGTGACCGACATGGCATTGGTGGGTAGGCGCGATGGCCGTAATTTTGGCTACGGCAGACAACTGAGCTACGCAGGGCCGCAGGCACTCAAAGACATGTTCGGCGGTGGTCATTACGGCACGGTCAAAGCGCACTGTGATCGGTGGCAGGCATTCGTCAAATGGTGCCGTTCCGAACAGGGGCCCGGTATCAATGATTCGCGGCAGATTGATCGGAAGGTATTGTCCGACTATGCAGCGTATCTGCGCGACGTGGTTGGGCGCGGTGACCTCGCCGTCAGTACCGCACAAAACCGGCTATCCAGCGTTAACAGGACCATGGCTGCGCTTCGTGGTGATCAGTACGTGAAGTTACCAAGTCCGAGCAAGGCGTTGGGAATGCAGCGCACCGGGGCTCGGCAGTCGGTGCCACAGGGCCAAGACCGCGAACAGGTTAAGCAGATCATCGATGCGCTTTGCCGCCATCATCAGCAACGGGCCGCCGCGATCGTTCTGCTGTCGCGAGCCACCGGCATGCGCTTGCGTGAGGCAATCTTGGCCGACCTGCCACGGCTAAGCCGCGAGGCTGACGACCTAGACAGGATAAACATTCAGGACGGCACCAAAGGTGGCCGCGCTGGTGCCTCAGCGCCACGTTGGATTGCGGCGGACGACCATGTTCGAGGTGCGCTTGGATTTGCACGGAAGGTGTCGCCTGCTGGTAGCCACAACCTGATTGCTCCAAACGAAAGCTACCTAAATGTTCTGCAAGAAATCATCCGCCCTGCGCGAGACATCCTGCATGCACACAACTTGAAAGGCTTCCATGAGCTACGGGCCGCGTACGCGTGTGAGCGCTACAAGCAAATCACCCAGCACCGTGCGCCTATCAACGGCGGCCAATGTTGCCAGGTAGACAGGAACCTTGATCGAGAGGCCCGGAGGCAAATCAGCTATGAACTGGGGCACGGCCGGTTCGATGTGGTCACTGCCTACATTGGAGGACGAAAATGAGCAAGCCATTCGATATGGAGTTGTTCCTGGCTGGCGTGCTGATCGGTTCGCAATCGACACGTAAACGCCATTTGCGTCAGGCAGAGGTCATCCGAGCTGACATCGCAAAACACTGGCAGCGTGAAGCACCTTGGGCTTGGCAGAGAAAGCATGTGGCTTGGTTTCTTGAGCATCGTCTAGATCGACACAGCGAGGCGACGCGGTATTACTATTTGCTGACCGTGCGGCTGCTCGCTCGTCGTTTACAAAAATCATGGGTTTTCAATCTCTGAGTGAGACCGGCTGCTATCGACCGATTCTGTTGAAAAAGTCGGCCCTTCCGGACTTCCCGCATACTGATTACTGAAAACACCTTTTTAGCGCGCCGCTACGCGAAATCTGACCTCGGAATCCTCTACTCTAAGTAAGGATTTCAATCTTAAGCGCGTACTTTTCTGCCGTGCAAACCATGGTCGAGTTTTTCAACACAATCGACCCATACCGGCCCTTCGGTCAGGGCGCGCAATCGTGCACGGGAGGTGGTTCGTTGACTCAAGATCCTAGGTTCTGTACGAAATCCTTTGAAACCGCCGTCACCGCACCTGAACACTGATATTCGGTAAAGTTCGCGCCCATCGAAGGCAGGAGGCCACGATGGTGAAACGGTACGAAATTCCCGATGCAGCCTGGGAGCTGGTTGCTGACCTCTTTGAACAACCCCGGCGCAATGGTCGGCCGAGAGCCGATGATCGTTTGATGCTCAATGGCGTGCTCTGGGTGCTTTGCTCAGGCGCCGCATGGCGCGACATGCCCGAGCGCTTCGGGCCCTGGTCAACGGTCTATCAACGGTTTCGGGATTGGCGTAACCAAGGAACGTTCGACCTGATGCTCAGGCGGCTGCACATTAAGCTGAACGAGCAAGGATTGATCGACCTGGAAACATGGATGATCGATTCCACAGCTGTACGCGCAACCCGAGTTTCATCAGGCGCCGGGAAAAAAGGGGGCCTGATGAACCTTCAGACCATGCGCTAGGCCGCAGTCGCGGAGGCCTGACGACCAAGATTCATATGCTTTGCGACGCCAACGGCATACCGCTGCGTTTTCTACTTTCGGGCGGACAAGCGAGTGATATCTCGTATGCCCAGCCATTGCTCGATGAAGCCTATATCCCCAGTTTGCGCGGTCGTCCTCGCAAACGATGTCGCTGGCTTTTGGCCGACAAAGGCTACGATGCTGAGGCTCTGCGTCGCTACTGTGACCGCTACCGGATGCAGCCGGTAATCCCTCTGCGATCCATGAAACGCAAACCCAAGCCCGGTTTGCCTCGTTTGTTTGATCGGCCAAAATACCGGCAGCGCAACATCATCGAGCGCATGTTCGGCTGGCTGAAAGAAAACCGCCGCATCGTCACACGCTTCGACAAGCTCGCGAAAAGTTATGCAGCGATGGTCTCGTTAGCTTGTGCTATGCGGTGTTTGCGACATTACTTTTCGTACAGTGCCTAAGCTCAATCAAATTAATCGAAGTTAAACCCCTGGGCCAGGAACCTTTTTTTACGATCTTCTACGTACTTGGTACGATCTGCTTCGCTCGTGTTGTAGTCGCCTGCGCCTAGAATATATGCTGCGAATGGATCCATGCCATCAAACATTGAATTACCCTCTATTTGTAAATTTTTCATTATTTCAAAGGCAACTCCAATGGAGTGGCGGTCCTGCATATAGCTTTCGTCTGTCTCATCTTTTTCTAAGACTGCTGTGCC
>NZ_JAOSHO010000020.1 GCF_025917275.1 Pseudomonas agronomica
TGATGGCGGCGCGCGCAAGGCCGGTCAATTCCTCACGGGATTTGCCCGCCCGCGCGCGAATCGAAATGCTGTGCAGGAGCGAGGAAGCAAGCACCGCGAGGGCTGTCAGATCGACATCGCTTCCTAACTCACCCGAGTCGACGGCGACGCGCAGGCGGGCCTGGAGATCGGCGTCGAGTTGGCTCAAGCGTTGGGACAGCACCTGACGGATTTCGGGATCCTCGACGGCCTCGGTGGTCGCCGTGCCAATCGCGAAGCAACCGCGCGGCTGGCCATCGCCGGAAAAATAAATTGCCAGTTGTCCTTCATAGAACCGTGTCAATGCGTGTTCAAGCGTCAGCGTGCGGTCAGTCAACGCGTCCTGCATCGCCGTGTGCGCCGTTTCCCAGTATTGGTCGAGCGCCTTGATGTAGATCGCGTGTTTATCGCCAAAGGCCGCGTAGAGGCTGGGTCGATTCATCCCCGCCGCGCTGGCGATGCTGTCCAGTGATGCCGCGGAATACCCGGTATTCCAGAACACCCCAAGCGCTTGCTGCAACGCAGTCTGCGGGTCATAGGCGCGTGGACGGCCACGGCCTTTTGCTTCTGTCGGTTTATTTTGTGCCATCTCGTACAAATTCCTTGCGTGAAGGTGATGTCGCTTATATTCTTACATCATCGCACAAAATTAAGGAACCAGAAATTCCTTGATCGCAGCCTTGTTGCAGCAGCGCTCAAATCGGGTCTGACGACGACGAAACAGCGGTACGGAGCGATCCTCCAGACCGCACATGGATGTGATGACTCACAGCTATCAATGACGTCGGGGCCGCGAGCGATTTCGCCAGGTCGGCCCCCTTTCCGGATCAAGGGTGCATTCGATCATGACCAGGCAATTCGATCTTCCAGCCACACCCGGCAGCGCGACCCAGGCACCGAATCCGGTCGAGGCGTCGTCGAGAAAATCCCTCAGGCAAACACTGCGTCCCCTGCTCATGGCGGGTGTCCCCGCGCTTTTTGCCGCCATCGGCTACGGGCAATACATTGCGCAGGAGCCGTTTGTCACCACCGACAACGCCTATGCCCGCGTGCCCAAGGCTTCGATCAACGCGCGCATTTCCGGGCAGGTCATCGAGATTGCCGTCGACGACAATCAAAGGGTTCGCAAGGGTCAGGTGTTGTTCCGAATCGACCCCGCGCCCTACCAGATCGCGGTTGACCGGGCCGAAGCGCAACTGAGCAGTGCTCGCCTGCGCATCGATGGGCTCAAGGCCAACTACCGTCAACAACAGGCAGAGCTGCAATCGGCGAAGGCTTCGGCTGACTATGACCAGAAGGAGCTGGCCCGCAAGAAAGCGCTGGTCGCCACCGAGTTCGTCTCGCGAGCGCTCTACGAGCGTGCCGAAACCGACCTGAAAATATCGCGCCAACGCATCGTTTCCATCGAGCAACAGATCGCCAGCACCGTCGTCGCCCTCAATGGCGACCCGGACCTGGCCATCGACCGGCACCCTGCCGTGCGTGAAGCCAAGGCCCAGCTAGATGGGGCGCAACTCAACCTGTCCTATGCGACCGTGACGGCCCCCGACGATGGCATTGTCGCCAAAGTCGACGACCTGCAGATCGGCAACTACGTCAACAACGGGACGGCCACGTTCGCGCTGATAGCCAATCGGGACACCTGGATCGAGGCGAACTTTCGCGAGACGCAACTGACGCATATGCGTCCCGGCCAAACCGCGACCATCACTCTGGACATCTATCCGGACCGGCGATTCAAGGCGCACGTGGTCAGCATGAGCCCTGGAGCCGGCGCCGACTTTGCACTGTTGCCCCCCGAAAACGCCACCGGCAACTGGGTAAAAGTGGTGCAACGGATTCCGGTGCGTCTCGAGCTGGACGAGCCCAACCTGTCCCTGCCGCTGTTCTCCGGCACCAGCGCCACCGTCAAGGTCGACACCGGGTACCGTACGCCGTGGTGGCATCCGCTCAAATCGTTGTTTGCCGCGGGTGACGCCTGATGAACGCCCTCCAGATCGCTGACGCGCGCTCGTTGAGGTTCGCGGCCCTGCTCGTCACTTACCTTCAATCGGTGAACCTGCCGTTGCCGAATGCCGCATTGCGCTTGATCCAGGGCAGCCTTTCGATGACCGACGATCAGGCGGGCTGGATCTTTACGGCGTACCTGGCCGCCAGCGCCATCACGATGCCTGTCGCGCAATGGCTGGCGGCCTCCTTTGGTCTCAAACGCGTCTATCAGACAGCGCTCGGGCTGTTCGTCCTCGGTTTATGGCTCGGTACGCAGGCCGACACGCCGCTGGCGTTCGTCGGCGCGCGCCTGCTGCAAGGCTTGGCGAGTGGCGTATTGGCGCCGCTGTCGATGGCCATTGCGCTCGACACCCTGCCCGCCGAAAAGCGCCCCGCGTTCGGGCCGAAATGGACGGCGCTGGTGCTCTTCGGCATCGTCAGCGGCCCGGCCATCGGCGGCTGGATCGCCGAGCATTTCGATTGGCGCCCGATGTTCTACCTGAGCCTGCCGCTGATAGCGTATGTGTTCATGGTGGTGACGTTATTGCTGGTCGAGAAAAAAGCCGGGCAACGCCCGTCCTTTGATTTCTTCGGATTCGGCACCTTCACGCTCGGCATGATCGGGTTGCAGATGCTCCTCGACCGTGGCGAACGCCTGGACTGGTTCGACACCCCGGAAATCTGGGTCGAAGCCTTCGCCAGCGCGCTCGGGTTATATCTGTTTGTCGTCCATGTGCTGACCGCTCGGGTGCATTACCTGAGCAAAGGCTTGTTCCGCGACCGCAACTTCATGCTCTCGACGGTGATGTTCTTTGCCCTCGGGTTCGTGCTGCTGTCGACCATGGCGCTGACCTCGCCGATGCTCGACGAGATCCTCGGCTACCCGCCGGACACGACAGGCTTGCTCACGGTTCCGCGCGGCATCGCGCTGGTGGGCGCGTTCGTGCTGATGGGGCGTGCGCCCGCCTGGATCGATGCCCGAGTGTTCATCGCCATGGGCATTGCCCTGGTCGCCTACGCCAATGGCTTGATGCTCGGCTATTCGCCGTTGATGGATTGGGTGCCCGTCACGGTCACCGGGTTCATCCAGGGCATTGGCCTCGGCATCTTGATGCCCGCGCTGAGCAAGGTCGCCTTCAGCACCCTCGATCCGACGTTGCGCCCGGAGGCCACCGGCCTGTTCAACCTGATGCGCGTCTATGGCAGCACCCTTGGCGTAGCCGTGGTGCAGACGTTCTTTTTCAATAACACCCAGGCCATGCATGCGGCGCTGGCCAGCAACTTGACGCCCTATCGCGCGGCGTTGCCGACGTCGCTGCCGGCGCTGGAAGGCCTCAATCACCTGGTGACCCATCAGGCCGCGTTCATCGCCGTGATGGGCCAATTCAAGATCCTGTTGGTGGCGATGCTCGTGGTGAGCCCGCTGGTCCTCCTGCTACGCAAACCCGTCCCGGCAATCTGATCAACGTGGAGTCTGGAAAATGAAAGGGTCTATGCGCTTCACCCGCTCCGTCTTCGCTACCGCAGCCACTCGGGCCGCCGCACTGGCGATGCTGGCCGTGCTGTCCGCCTGTACGGTTGGCCCGGACTTCATGCGTCCCGCCGCCAGTGCGTCGACGCATTACGATCAACAGGCCGAACAGCCGGTCACAACCCCTGGCGCCCAGCGTTTCGACATGGGCAAGCGCCTCGACGGCGATTGGTGGACGGCCCTTCGTTCGCCAAGACTCGATCAACTGATGCGCCGGGTAGTCGATGGCAATCTCGAACTGGTCGCCGCCGACGCGACTATTCGCCAGGCCGCTGCGCTAGTCGCCGCCTCTGAAGGGGCGTTGTATCCGCAGGTGGACCTTGCCGCCCAGGCTGGACGCCAGCGTACCCACAATGGTCCGCAGCCGAGTGTCTCGAACGTCTATTCCATCGGACCGCGCGTCGCCTTCGACCTTGACCTGTTCGGCGGCAACAAGCGGGCGGTTGAAGGGCAACAGGCGCTGGCCGACCTGCAAAAGCATCGTTTCGAAGCCGCCTATCTCACCCTCACCGGAGAGGCTGCCAGGCAGGCGCTGTTGCTCGCGTCGGCCAATGCGCAGATGGCTGCGGTTGAACACCTCCTGGCGATCGACGGGAAGAATCTCGACCTCGCACGGATCGCCCAGCGCAACGGCACCCTCACGCGGGTCGACGTCTCGCTGGCCGAGACCCGGCTGGCCCAGGATCGCACACAGCTGCCGCCCCTTGCCCAGCAGCGCGACACGGCGCGGCACGCACTGTCAGTCCTGGCTGGCAAAGGCCCGGCGGACTGGATCGCGCCGGATTTCGCCCTGGACGAGTTTGTCCTGCCCTCGGCAATTCCCGTCAGCCTGCCCTCGGAAATGGCCCGCGCTCGACCGGACATCCTGCAAGCCGAATCCGAACTGCGCATCGCCAGCGCCGCCGTGGGCGTCGCGACCGCCAATCTGTACCCCCGCGTGGAATTGTCCGCCTCGCTGGCGCAAGCCGCGTCGGGCAATGGCGGCGCCGCACTGTGGGGCTTCGCCGCCGGGCTGAGCGCGCCCCTCTTCAATGGGGGCACGCTCAAGGCTGAACGCCAGGCCTCTGTCGACGGCTACGACGCGGCCCTCGCCCGCTATCGCCAGACGGTCCTCCTATCGTTCGGCCAGATCGCGGACACCTTGCAAGCCATCAACCATGGCGCCGAACAGAGCGAGGCCCAGGACGATGCCTTGCAGGCCGCCGAAACCAGCTTGCGCCTGAACCAGCAAGCCTACGCACAGGGCGAAAACAGCCTTTTGCAAGTGCTCGAAGCCGAACGCGCCTATGAGCAAGCCCTGCTTGGCCAGATCCGCGTGAAGACCGCCCGCCATCTCGCCGCGGTGGAGCTGTTCATGGCGCTGGGCGGCAATTGCGTCGGCGTGTTCGAGCAGGCATTTGCCAAGCGAGCAACCCATCAACCTCAACCGCTGTAGTGCGCGACACCGGAGCAATCAAAATGACCTACGAAGCTTTCCACGATGAACTCAACACCACCCGGATGCCCTTGAACAACGGCGCAGGCGCTATGCCCGCCGTGGGTTTCGGCACCTTGATGCGCGACCTGGGCACCACCACCGAGGCGGTCAGATGCGCCTTGCAAACCGGGTTCCGCCACTTCGACTGCGCCGAACGCTATCGCAATGAAGACAAGATTGGCGTGGCCTTTCAAGAGGTGCTCGCCGCCGGCACTGTTCGTCGCGAAGACCTGTTCGTCACGACCAAGCTGTGGAACACCAATCACCGCCCGGAACGCGTCAAACCGGCTTTCGAAGCGAGCCTTCAACGCCTGCAAGTCGACTACATCGATTGCTACCTGATCCATACGCCGTTCGCGTTCCAGCCTGGTGATGAGCAAGATCCACGGGATGTCTACGGACACGTCATCTACGACCGCGAAATCACCTTGCTCGATACCTGGCGCGCTTTGGAAAGCCTGGTGGACGAAGGCCGCTGCAAGTCCATCGGTTTGTCGGACATCACCCTGGACGCCTTGAAGACGATTGTCGCTGCGGCAAGGATCAAACCGTCCGTCGTGCAGATCGAATCGCACCCGTACCTGCCGGAATGGGAAATGCTCGAGTTCTGCCGGCTACACGGGATCATCCTGTTGGCCTTCGCACCGCTTGGGCATGGCATGGAGCCGAACGTACTGGAAGAGCCGGTGATGACCGGCATCGCCCGCCGCGTACAAAAAACGCCGGCGCAAGTGGCCCTGGCCTGGGCCGTGCAGCGCGGCACCGCGTTCCTGACCACTTCGGCCACGCCCAGCCATATCCGGGAGAATTTCGACCTGGCGACACTGCCACACCGGGCGATGCATGAAATAAAGGAAGAAATCACCACGCGGGTTCGATTCAACTCAGTGGTTGAAACCGGTGTGCCCGGGTTCATCCCGCGTAAAGCTTGAGGCGAATAAAGGGGGCGCTTCTGGCCAAGGTCGCCCCTATACTCTCACCAGCCTGAGCCTCGGAACGAAACGATGGACGTTTTCCAGAGCATGCGTTTTTTCATCGCCGTAGCCCAAAGCGGCAGCTTCACCGCAGCCGCCCAGCTGCTGGACACCAACACCACCACTGTCTCCAAAGCCGTCTCCGCCCTGGAAGCGCGCCTGCACACACGCTTGATCAACCGCACCACGCGCCGCCTCGCCCTCACCGAGGCCGGCGTACGCTACCTGGAACGTTGCGAAAAAATCCTCGATGACGTGCGCGAAGCCGACGACGAAGCCGCGGTCGCCCAGACGCGGCCCACCGGTCGCTTGAAAGTCCACGCCATGTCGGCCATCGGCAATCACTACGTGATCGACGCGATCGCTCGCTACCAGGAAAGTTATCCGTCGGTGATGTTCGACCTGACCCTGACCAACCGCGTCCCCGATTTGCTGGAAGAAGGCTATGACATGTCCATCGTGCTGGCGCGTGACCTACCGGATTCCGGCTTTGTCGCCCAGCGCCTGGGCATCACCTACAGCATCCTCTGTGCTTCGCCGGCCTACCTGGAAAAGCGCGGTTGCCCGCAATCGCCTGCGGCGCTCGGCGAACATGCGTGCCTGCGCATCGTCAATACGGTCATGCCGGCCGAGAATTGGGTGTTCAAAGGCCCAGGAGGCGTGGAAACCATCGCCGTGCCCGTTTCACCCTTCCATATCAATACGGCCGACGGCATGACCATCGCGATCAAGAAAGGCATGGGGATTGGCATTCAACCGATAGCGTCGGCTGTGAGCGGCCTGGAATCAGGCATGTTGGTACGGGTGCTGCCGGAGTACCGGCTGGAGGAGTTGAACCTGTTCGCGATCTATCCGTCGCGCAAGTTCGTCGATGCGAAAATCAGGACGTGGGTGGCGTTTCTCAAACAATCGATCCCGGACATGCTCGCCTCGGATGAACAGATCGCGAGGGCGAAAATCGCCTGAGCGTCACAGCGCTGGAGTGTCGACCCTCCATCGCCTGTGTCGGACTCAATTGGAGCAGCCAGTGCCCATCGTCTGGTACTGCAGGACATGCCGCTCGCCATGGGAATCTTCATAGGTCATCCGGACCGGCACCGGTGCGCATTCATTCGCGGGCTCGGTGATTGAAATGACGTGCTGGATGTCGAGCTTCGTCGAATAGTCGTAGGTCTCGACTGCAGGGTCCTGGTTCGTCTGGGCATAGGCGTGTGCACCTAAGCCGCCAAACAGCAAAACCAGCGCTATTTTCTTCATGTTCATGGTAGTCACCGTCAAGTTGAGTGGACCGCATCAGCCTGATTGCTGGGGGCCTGGAGACGATGATATGAACTGCGGCGCAGGCTAAAAATGGAGCGCCGGGACAAACACTGTTGCCAAAATTCACATGAATAGGCGCCGCGCCCGACTGCACGCTGCCAGGCCTTCGGTGGGCATCACCGACGCTAGCCGTGCTCACAGATTCCCGAGCATTTCCCACAACGAAGCGCCCACCCCGGTGATGCTCTCCCCAGCGATCAACCCCGCCGCCGCGGTAATCGCGAAACGTTCGGTCAGGCTCGGCCAGCGACAGCTCACCAGCCAGGTAAGCACCGCACCGAGGGCCATCATCAGCGACACCGAGGCCGGCAGGATAAACGCCAGGCCCAAGGCCGCCGTGCTGGGCAGGTAGCGGGCGCGATGGGCCGGCAGCAGGCTATCGAGGATGCCCAGCAGCAAACCGGCGACACCGCCGATGAAGATCGCCCAGCGGATGCTCGCCGACAACGAGTCCAGGCCATGGGTCAGGGTCTGTGCCACTGCCTTCCAGGTGGCGACCGCCGGGGCCGGCCATTCTTCGGTAAGCAGCATCGCTTGCGGGTCGGGGATCAACGCCAGGTAGGCCAGCACGCCGACGATACTGCCGATGAAAATCCCCAGCGTCTGGGCCAGCAACTGCTTGCGCGGCGTCGCGCCGATTGCCCGGCCGACCTTGAAGTCGTTCATCAAGTCCGTACATTGCCCAGCGGAACCGCCGGCAGTATTGGCGCTCATCAGGTTGATCGGCACCTGCCCCGGCGCGACGATGCCGAAGCTCAACTGGGACAATTGACCAATGGCGCCGATGGGTGGGATGCCCGTGGCGCCGACCACCCGGGCGGCCACCGCCGCCAGGCAGATGGCCAGGGGAATGGTCAGCAGCGCCATCCACGGATTGATGCCAAACAATATCGCTTGCAGGCTGACCACCAGAACGATCGCCAGCAAAAAACCAATCGCGGGCCCGGGCTTGGGGATCGCCCAGGTTGTCCCGCCGCTGGCCTTGGTGGACGCGTGCAGCGTCCACAGGCGGATCGCCAGGGAAGCCAAGGTCGAGCAGACCATCAGGCTCACGCCCGGCCACAGCAGCCACTCCACCAGCACGGCGAATTGCGGGCCGCTGCTGCCGGGCGGCAATTGCACCAGCCCGTGATCGAGCAACCACGGCGCCAACCCGCCCCACGCCAGCAGCGCGCCGAGCAACAAGGTCAAGCCGACACGAATGCCGATGATGCCGCCAAATCCCACCAGCAACAGCGAAGGGTCCGCGGTGAATGTGAGCCGCTCCAGCTGGGCGCTCGGCGACCAGCGTGGGATGGCCCAGACGAAACTGTCGACCCACTTCGCCAGCCCGGACAGCAGCGTCGCGCCCAGCAACACTTTGAGGCGCGTCGCCGCTTCATGGCCATGGTTGTAGATATGCAGCAGGGTTTCCAGGGTCGCCATGCCCTCGGGAAACCTCAGCGCCTTGTCGTTGAGCAGCGAGGGCCGCAGGTACCAGGCGATCCAGATGCCCAGGAAACTCACTGAAAACACCCAGGCGACCATTGGCAAAGCGTCGAGTTGCTGGCCGGTCAGCAAGGTATACGCCGGGATCGGCGCCACCAACCCGCCGGAAATGATCGACGCCGCGGCGGACGCCACGGTCTGGTTGATGTTGCTTTCATGCAGCGTCCAGGGCAACCCGGCAGCCGAGCGCTTGGCCAAGCCTTGCCAGACACCGTAGCCGACCAGCAAGGCAATGATCGACATGTTGAACGACCAGCCGATCTTCAATCCCGCGTAGACATTGGAGGGCGTGAGGAGGATACCGAGCACGGTCCCGGTGAGTACCGCGCGCGGGCTGAATTCACGCTCTACAGCGCGGACGTGCGGGGTCGAGGTTTGATCCATGCGAATTCCTTATCGGCAAAAACAGCGCGCTCACCTGAGGTGACGACCTAACAAGTGAGCGCTGTATTGCCGGAAGGTTCATCCAAAGGGCAACCCCGGCATCGCGTTACCAACCCAACTGCTTGTTGAAACCAAGGGCGTCGTAGTAGTCGTGCTGGGTGAGGATCTTGCCGTCCCTGAGCCGTATGAAACTGACGCCCTTGAAGCTCAAGGGGCGTCCCGTGGCCGGGGTTTCAGTGCTCCATGGCCCGGTATTGTTGCCCTTGAACTCCCATTCGAAGGCAATCCCTTCGCCTTTGAGGATCGGGTCGCCGAGCATTTTCCATTGCAGGTCGGGCACCGCCCGCATGAACACCTCGACCACCTGGCTCCTGGCATTTTCACGCCCCACCTGAGGCACGCCCACCGAGGCGTCGAGGAACTCGACATCCGGGGCGAAGTACTGGGCCGCCGCTTGGGCGTCGTGGGCATTCCAGGCCTTCATGTAGCCGTGGATGGTATCCAGCGTTTCCTGGCCAGCCGCCAGGACGCCATGGCTGGCGAGGATCAGGAGCAGGCCAAGCAGCATTGATTGGATTCGAGAGGTCATAGCGTCCAGCCTTTTCCAAGAGGTGTCGCCTGCCGTCGGACGACAGGCGTTCGAGTGCGTCTAGCGTTGCTTCCAGGCATCCGAAGCCGGGGCCGTGCCCTTCTCGTAGGGCCGGAACAGCGCCATGTAGACGAGGCCGGCGAGAATCACGATGGCGCCCACCAGCACGATGCCGTAGTTCACGTACCAGGGCGCATCGGGCGTGCGTGGCCACGACATGTTGACGATGGCGAACACGCCGTAGCAAAGCGCGGCGATGTTCACGATCCAGCCCCAGCGTCCGAGGGTGAATTGGCCCTGGGGTTTCCAGCCACGCAGGCGGGCATACAGCACGCCGCTGACAATCATCTGGAAGGCCAGGTAGATACCGATGGCGGCAAAACTCACCACCATCGCGACGGCGTTCTGCAAGTAGAAACCAACGCACACGATGATCGCCGGCAGCACGCCGCAAACCAGCAACGCCGCGGTCGGCACGTGGGTCTTTGGCGAGAGTTTTTTCAGTACCGCGCTGCCCATGAGCATTTCATCCCGGGCGTAGGCATAGAGCAGACGGCTGGCCGAGGCCTGCAGGCTCAGCACGCAGGACACGAACGAGACGGTGATCACGCCCATGACCACCCGGGACATCACCGGGCCGAACGCTGCGCCGAAAATCGTCGACATCGGGTCCTTGTCCTGTCCGGAAATCACCGCGGCGATATCAGGCACGGCGAGGATCAAGGCGAGCGCAGCGAAGATCGAAGCGGCGCCGCCGATCCAGATGGTCATGCGCATCGCCTTGGGCACCTGGCGGCTGGGGTTCGGTGTTTCTTCGGCAACGTCGCCACAGGCTTCGAAACCGTAGTAGAGGAACATCCCCGCCAAGGAAGCCGCGAGGAACGCCGGCCAGTAGGCCCCGTCGATGGAAATATCAAACGTATCGAACAGCACGCTCAAGGGCTGGTGACGCTCGAAAATCAGCAGGTAGCCGCCGATCACCAGGGCACCGACCAACTCACAGAGAAAGCCGAACATTGCCACCCGTGCCAGCAGCTTGGTGCCGCTGAGGTTCAAGACCGTCGCGGCGGCGGTGAGCACCAGGGCCACCAGGGTGTTGGTGACCGGCGAAGGTTCGAAACCCAGCAGGCTGGCGATATAGGGACCGGCCCCCAGCGCCACCGCCGCAATGGTGACGCACAGCGAAATGGCGTAGATCCATCCGACCATCCACGCCCACTTCTTGCCCACCAGGCGCCGGGCCCACGGGTAGACGCCACCGGAAATCGGATACTGGGACACGACTTCGCAAAAAATCAGGCACACCAGCATCTGGCCGAACCCCACCAACAGGTAGGACCAGAACATCGGTGGCCCGCCGGCGGCCAGGCACAAACCGAACAAGGTGTAGACGCCGACCACCGGCGACAGATAGGTAAAGCCGAGGGCAAAGTTCTGCCACAGGCTCATGCTGCGTTCAAAATTCGAGGTGTATCCCAGCGCACGGAGTTGCTCCGCATCCTGGTCCACCGCCACCGAGGCATTCATCGAGCTGTTCATTTCACCATCCTTCAGCAGGAAAATTGTTGTTGTAAGCATCGAACAGGCCGCATCCCAGCGCTTAGAGCTGTATCCAGGTGGCCTTGATCTCGGTGTATTTATCGAAGGCATGCAGGGACTTGTCGCGGCCATTGCCGGACTGCTTGTAGCCACCGAACGGCGCCATCATGTCGCCGCCGTCATACAAGTTGACCCAGACACTCCCGGCCCTGAGCGCACGGGCAACGTTGTGGGCACGGGACAGGTCAGCCGTCCAGACAGCGGCCGCCAGCCCGTAAGGGGTGTCGTTGGCGATACGCACCGCCTCCTCGGCATCGTCGAATTCGATCACCGAGAGGACGGGCCCGAAGATCTCCTCGCGGGCGATCTTCATTCCGTTGCTGACGTTGTCGAACAGCGTCGGCTCGACGTAGCTGCCACCGCTCTCCTCCAACGCCACGCGCCCGCCCAGCAACAAGCGTGCGCCCTCCTCCTGCCCGCCCTGGATACGCTGCAACACCCCTTCCAGGTGACGGCTGTCTACCAGCGCGCCAACGTTGGTCTCGGGATCGAGTGGATGCCCCGGCTTCCACGCCTTCAGCGCCTCGACGACCATCGGCACGAACCGCGCCTTGATGGACGCCTGGACCAGCAAACGCGAACCGGCGGTGCAGACTTCACCCTGATTGAAGGCGATAGCGGCGGCCGCCGCTTCGGCAGCGACCTGCAGGTCGGGCGCGTCGGCAAACACAATGTTCGGGCTTTTACCGCCGGCCTCGAGCCAGACCCGCTTCATGTTCGATTCGCCGGCATACACCAGGAGCTGCTTGGCCACTTGGGTCGAACCGGTGAACGCCAGGGTGTCGACATCACGGTGCAGGGCCAGCGCCTTGCCGACGGTGCCGCCATAACCCGGCAGCACGTTGAGCACACCCGCCGGCAAACCCGCCTCCAGGGCCAACTGGGCGATACGGACGGCGGTCAGCGGCGAGCGCTCCGAGGGCTTCAGGATGACCGAATTGCCGGTCGCCAGCGCCGGTCCCAGTTTCCAGGACGCCATCATCAACGGGAAATTCCACGGCACGATGACCGCCACCACGCCAACCGGTTCGCGGGTCACCAGGCCAAGCTGGTCAGGCGCCGTGGCTGCGACCTCGTCGTAGATCTTGTCGATGGCCTCGCCGCACCAGCGAATACTGTCGATGGAACCGGGCAGGTCCACCGCCAGCGCATCGCTGATCGGCTTGCCCATGTCCAGGGTTTCCAACAACGCCAATTCCTCGGAATGGGCCTCCAACAGATCGGCAAAACGCAGCATGACCGCCTTGCGCTTCGCCGGTGCCAGGCGCGACCAGACGCCTGAATCAAAGGCCGATCGGGCGCTGGCGACTGCCAGGTCGGCATCGGCCCCATCGCAACTGGCAACCGCGCCCAACAAACGCCCGTCGATTGGGCTGATGCAGTCGAAGGTCGCCCCTGAACGGGCCGGCACATAGCGCCCGTCGATAAAGGCTCGCCCTTCGATGTCCAGCGCGTTGGCTCGGGTTTCCCACTCTGCTCGGCTCATGTGACTCATGGTGAAGGGTGCTCCTGGGTTCGATGATGCGATCTGGGCTCGTTAAACCTATGGAACCATATCTTTTAAACCCTGAGAACCCCCGCAGATACGAATATAGGGATGATTCTTTGACTTGTAGTGCCCCGGATCCCTAGAATCCCCAGGCGTCCGAGGGACCAAAGCGGATAAAAAACTGAAATAGAATTTTTAAGCACACGGAACCGTTCGCGCTTGACGCCCCATCGGACGCTTGCCATAGGTGTCAATGACCCCGTTTATGAATGAATCGACCATGAGCCCCACATCGAGCCTCATACGCGTCAACCAGGAAGGGAAAACGGAATCCGTCACCCGCCGCCTGATTGAAATGATCGACCTCGGGCTGCTCGTCGAGGGCGAACAACTGCCCAGCGAAAACAGCCTATCCACCCAGCTCGGCGTCGCTACGGTCACGCTGCGCGATGCCCTGGCGGCGTTGCGCGAGCGCGGGGTGATCGAAACCCGGCGCGGTCGCAACGGCGGGAGTTTCATCTGCGCCGCGCCCGTGACTTCGGAGGAGGCGCTGTTCGATCAATTGCGGGAAATCAGCACGCTGCAGCTGCGCGACCTGGCCGACGAACATTGTGCGATTTCAGGTGCCGCCGCCCGGCTCGCGGCCCAGCGCGCTGGCCCGGAGCAGCATGCGCGGCTGGACGGCTTCATCGACGCCTTGGCAAACGCCAAGGAACGTCGAGAGCGGCGGCGCGCCGATGCCCGGTTTCATATCGAGATTGCGGTGGCGGCGCAGTCCGTGCGCCTGACCCACAGCGAGGCGCGCTTGCAGGCGGAACTGGGCGAACTGCTGTGGCTGCCGTTCACCGGCCAGCCGGATCCCCAGGCCATTGAACGCGAACACCGGGCCATCCTCGAAGCCATCATTGCCAACGACAGCAACCTGGCCGGTGCCCTTGCCGAAGCCCATGTGGCACGCGGCATCCGCCGCTTGAGCAGCGTGCGGTTGCAACAGATGGCGCAGGACGCCGGATGAGTGGAACAGAACTTGCTGAACGAATGACTCGCCCTGCAGCTCGACGTCCAGCCCGCGTCGCCTGCCTCCCGCAGCATACCCTCCGAGTCATGAGGTAGAGCCATGGCCAATGAAATGTCGGCACACGAACTGAGCCAATGCGCAGCGCTGATCAACGCTTCGATTAGTAACGTCTTCAAAGGCCTCGAGGCACTGGGTGCCCAGGTATCGAGCATTTGGGAACAGCAACGGTGCAAGGCGAAGCAACCCGACCAAGGCGATCTCAAGCCGCTGCTGGCGGTCGTCCGGCGGATCCTCGACTCCGAAAGCCTCAAGTTCCACGGCGCCGGCGTGGTCTTTGCGCCGGGGGAACTGAAGGATTGCGAGATGCACCTGCAATGGTGGTGTCGCACCCAGCAGGAAGCGATACAGCCGCTGAAGCTGAACCTCAACAGCCGCAGCGATCGCTTCTACGACTACTTGCACATGCCGTGGTACACCCGTCCCCAGCAAACCCGCCGGCCGTCCATCGAAGGGCCTTTTGTCGATTTGTATGGCACCGAGCAGTACATCGTGGCGTTTTCGCTGCCGATCTTCTTCGATGATCGTTTCATCGGCGTCGCCGCTGCCGATATCTCCCTGCATTCCCTGGAGCCCTTGCTGGTGCGCAGCCTCATGCGGATCAGCAATGAAGCGCTGCTGCTCAACGCCGAGGGCCGGGTGCTTGCCGCCAACACGTCGAGCTGGCTGGCCGGCGATCTGATCCGCGACACCTTGAACCAGGACATGGAACACAGCCGGGTGTTGAGCCTGATCGATACGTCGTCCTATTGGAGCGTGGTGGAACGGCCCGCCCCACGAATTTGACCAGGGCCCTCAAGCAGCCCCTCGCCCAGCCGATAACCTTAGTGACGAAGGCCCTCAGGCCTCGCCAGGCTCTGCTGGTTGCATAGGGTGATGATCAATGGCTTTGCAGCTTAACCGCTTACTGATGTTTGGCGTCCTGATGCTCCTGGTTGCAGGAGGATCGGCGTTGGCCATCGCGGCAGAGCCGCCGCTGCGCATCGTCACCGAAGAATTGCCGCCCTACAACATGACGCAGGACGGGCGCGTGACCGGCATGAGCACCGAGGTGGTCGAGGCCGTGCTCAAGGAAGTCGGCATGACAGCATCGATCCAGCCCATGCCCTGGGCACGTGCCTACGAACTGGCACTCAATGAAAGCAACGTCCTGATTTATTCGATCGTGCGCACGCCTGAGCGTGAATCGCTGTTCCAGTGGATCGGCGCCATCGCTCCGACCAAGTGGTACATCTACTCGCTGGCCGACCGGCCGGTGAAACTCAATTCCCTGGCCGATGCCCATGGGCACCAGATCGCCACCGTCAACCAGGACGTGGGCGAGCAATTCCTGGTCTCGAAGGGCTTTCGCATCGGCGAGGAGCTGCAGTCCAGCACCAAGTACGAACACAATTACCGCAAGCTCAAGGTCGACCATGTCGAGCTGTGGATTTCCAACGAACTCAACGCGCTGTACCTGACCCGCCAGAATGGCGAGGACCCGGACAAAGTCCTGATCCAGTCGCTGCCCCTGCCCGAACTCAGCAGCGCCGACGGCCTGAACATGGCATTCAGCCGCAAGACACCTTCGCAGACCGTGGAAAAATTCCGCGCCGGCCTGGAGACCATTCGTCGCAACGGCGTCTACGATGCCATCGCGCGCAAGTGGTTGTGAGATGGACGGCAGATTCCGCCCGGCTCCATCCCTGCAGCCACAGGCCAAGGCACTCAGCTCGCTCGGGCGGCGGCTGGTGCTCGCGACGTTGTTGTTCTGCCTGCTCTTCACCCTGGCAATGGTGACATGGCGAACCTGGCTGGCGTGGGAGAACAACCTGGCGGAAATGAACTCCGAGCTGGCACTGATCGACCAGGTGTTCCGGGACACCCTGGCCCATGCGATCTGGGAAATGGACCGCGAATCCCTGGACAAGCAACTCACCAGTGTCGCGAGCGCCGCGCCGGTCGGACGCGTGGTGCTGAATATCCTGCGACCCGGTCGATCACCGGAAATCATCGAGCTCAATCGCTACGCCTCCGGTGCCGCATCCGGCGCGGCGCCGGTGCTGCATCGCGAGCTTGTCGCCGAACCCTACCTGGGCGCCCATGAAAAAGTCGGCGAGCTGACCATCGAAGGCGACAACCGACTCCTGTGGGAGCGCCTGTGGGATGAGGCGCGCAGCATTGTCATTACCCAGATCATCCAATCCATGCTGCTGGCTGGGTTGGTGATGACCATGTTCAATCGCCTGGTGACCGTCCATGTGGTGCACATCGCCCGGCATCTGGGCGCGCTCGCGCCGCAGACGCTCCAGCGCCACCTCAAGCTGCAGCGCTCGGTCAATCGCCAGGATGAACTGAGCCTGCTGGAATCCCAGGTCAACGAGCTGCAGGACAACCTCCGCGCCCACCTGGAGCGCCAGCGCACGGACGAACTGGCGATTGCCGCCAGTCGCGACCAATTGGTGGAACTGGTCGAGGCGCGTACCGCAGAGCTCAAGGCCGCCAACGACGCCCTTGAAACCTTGTCGCGCCACGATGCCTTGACGGGCCTGGCCAACCGGCGCCATTTCGACGAGTTGAAGGAAGTTGAATTCAACCGCGCCATCCGCCACCGGACGCCCCTGGCCCTGCTCATGTGCGACGTGGATTTCTTCAAGATCTACAACGACACCTACGGCCACGTGAACGGCGACCAATGCCTGCAACAGATCGCCGACACCCTGCGTGAGGTGTACGGGCGCTCCGGCGAATTGACCGCGCGGATCGGTGGCGAGGAGTTCGTCGTCGTGCTGCCCAATGTGGACACGCAGCAGGCCTGCGACGCGGCCCAACGGCTGCGCGCCGCACTGGCGGAACGCCAATTGCCCCACAGCGGCTCATCGGTCTCCCCTTTCGTCACCTTGAGCATCGGCGTCGCCCAACTGGACCCCGAAGCCATGGACCATTTCGATCAACTGATGCAACGCGCCGACCAGGCGCTGTACCGAGCCAAGCACCAGGGACGCAACCGCGTTTCCCTCTGAACACAACGCCAGCCCCGAGGTTTGTATGCGCCATCTGATGCTCTATGCGTTCGTATTGCTGGCCTTGGTCACCGTCAAAAGCCAGGCCGATACCATCGAAGTCGTCACCGAAGACTCGCTGTATGCCTACCTGCTCGACGACAAACTGGTCGGCCCCGGCATTCACATTACCTCCGACACCTTGAAAAATGCCGACCTCGGCGATTTCCACATGACCCTGTATCCCTGGGCGCGGGCCTACGAGATGGCCCTGCGCGAGCCCAACGTGCTGATATTCCCCCTCGATCGCACGCCGGCCCGGGAGCCACTGTTCAAATGGGTCGGTGAAATCCATCGCTCCACCAGCCGGCTCTACAAGCTGCGAGACGCCGAGCCCATCACCATCGGCAACCTCGAAGACGCCAAGCAGTACAGCATCGGCGTGGTGCGCAACGACGCCAAGCAGATCTACCTGCAGGATCGCGGCTTCAGTCGGCTGGTCGTGTCGGCGGACAACCACGATAACTTCCAGAAGCTGCTCAATCACCAGGTCCAACTGGTGCCGATGCCCGAGAACACCGCACGGCTGATGAGCCAGGATGCCCAGATGGATTTCAACCTGCTGGAGGAAGTCTATTCATTGGATGAACAGCCCCACCGGGTCTACCTGGCGTTCAGCCTGAGCACGCCGGACGAAACCGTCGCCAAGGCCCAGCGCGCGTTCGATCAGCTCAAGGCCTCGGGCGAGGTGGAGCGCATAATGAAGGAAAAACGCTGACGCGCGGCAGCGGTCAGCGGCGTTGAACTCTGCTATCGAAAACCCGTCCAGACCTTCACATGCCAGTGGGAGCAAGCCTGCTCGCGAAGACGTCGGCCCATTCGACATCGACGGGCGCTGACACACCGATTTCGCGAGCAGTCTCGCTCTCACTGGCCGGGTTTTGCTACCTGCGGTGGAGACTTTCGATGAGCGCGCTGAACACAATGCCGGATGCCTTGCAGACCCTGATGCTGGAGCGTAACGACTGGGTGCCCAACAACCCGCGCCTGCCCGTGATCATTTATCGGAATGCGATGACCAGCCAGGAAGGCGACCTGGCCCGCCGCATCGAAGAGGTCTTTCGCGCCAACGGCTGGCCGCCGCAATGGCGCTACGGGATCTACGACTTCCACCACTACCACACCCAGGGCCACGAAGCCCTGGGCGTCGCCAGCGGCCACGCGCGCCTGATGCTCGGCGGGCCCGATGGGCAAGTCCTTGAGGTCAAGGCCGGCGACGTATTGCTGCTGCCCGTTGGCACCGGGCATTGCAACCTGGGCGCCAGCGACGATTTCCTCGTAGTCGGGGCATACCCGCCCGGCCAGCAAGCCGACATCCGCCGCGAGGCGCCGAGCGAGGCGCAGTTGGCGGACATTGACGCCCTGCCGTTTCCTGATCGGGATCCGGTACTCGGCACCGAGGGTGGCGTCACTCGGTACTGGAAAAAACGCCCCTCCTAGCCGCGCCCCCCTCGTGGCATGGCGCTTGCTGCTCTGGAACAAGGCTCGGAAATCGGCCTTTATCTGAGCAGAAACGACCCAACCGGGGGCACAAGCCATGCACAGTGTGTTTTATGCAACAGGTCAGTTGGCCAGGATCCGGACCCAGCCTGTCGCTTCGACGATCAGGCCAACCGGAGCAATGGCTCTCACGTCGCAAGGAAAAGTCTTCGGCGCGATCCTGCTGGTGTCCTTTGGCACTTGTTGCGCCTTATGGTTGATGGGCGGCCAGGCTTGAGACACCGCATACCGCGGAATCCGCTTTCCACCGCGACTGCTGCTGACCATTGCTGATCAGATCGGCGGCCTTCTCGCCGATCATGATGCACACGGCGTTGGGGTTCCCGGAAATCAAGGTCGGCATGATCGACGCGTCGGCCACGCGCAACCCTTCGAGGCCATGCACCTTGAGGTCCGGCGTCACGACGGCCAACTCATCGTTACCCATTCGGCAAGTCCCGCTTGGATGCAGCGCGGCATGGGCCTGCTCTTGGCAAAAGGTCTTCATGGCTTCCCGGGACCTGATCGAGACGTGCGGTACATGACGCCGGGCAAGGTAGGGTTTGAAGGCGGCCTGCCCCATGATCTCCTCGCCAATCAGGCAGCCTTCCACCAGGCTCTCGATGTCATAAGGGTCGGCAAAATAATTGGGCACGATGCGTGGAGGCGCCATCGGGTCCGACGAATGCAGTTCGACGTATCCGCGGGACTTCGGACGGACCTGCCCCAGGTTCAAGGTACAGCCATTGCCCCCCGGCACCGCGTCGACGCCCTCTTCGATGCCCGCGCCCACGACCATGAAATACTGGATATCCGGCGTGGCCGCAGCCTTGTCTCCCCACCAGAAAGCACCGCCCTCGATCAGGTTGGACGCTGCCGGACCTTGCCTGAAAAGCGCATATTGCAGGCCGGCGGCCAACTTCCAATGGGGCTTTTTATACTTGTCGTAGCTGTGGGGCCCGGTCAGCTCATAGACCAGCGATATTTCGATATGGTCCTGGAGGTTGCGGCCGACACCGGGCAAGTCCTTCACGACCTTGATACCGTGCTTTCTCAGTTGTTCGGCGGGTCCGATGCCCGACAACATCAATAACCGTGGCGAGTTGATCGCTCCTGCCGACAGCACGACTTCCTTTTCCGCATACAGGACCTTGCGGGCACCGTTCTCGACGTACTCGACTCCCGTGGCCTTGTTGCCTTGGGTCAAGATACGGGTCACCCGGCAGCCCGTTTTCACCGTCAAGTTCTTGCGTGACCTGGCGGGCGCGAGGTAAGCCACCGCGGCACTGCTGCGAAAACCGTTCCTGGCGGTGATCTGGTACAGCCCACAACCTTCGGGTTGACCCCGATTGAAGTCCTCGTTGTAGGGCAAGCCATATTGTTGGCAGGCGCGTAGCCAGACTTTGGTCAGGGGATGAACATTGATCGGATCGGAAACACCCAACGGCCCTCCCACGCCGTGCGCGTCATTGCAAAAGCGCTCGTTGTCCTCGGCTTTCTTGAAGTAAGGCAACACCTCGGCGTAGGACCAGCCCGTCGCGCCTTGGGCAACCCAACCTTCATAGTCTGCTGGCACGCCACGGATGTAGATCATCGCGTTGACCGAACTGCCGCCACCCAGCACGCTGGCCTGGACCATGGTCGGGGTTTCGGCGCGGCGTTGGTCGTCGGTCGGTTCCCAGGCGTATCGCTTGAGCAAGGGGCCTTGAGCGGTTTTGTAGTAGGCGCCGGGGATGTGGATGTAAGGGTTGCGATCACGTGGCCCCTCTTCGAACAGGACCACCGATACAGCAGCGTTTTCGCTGAGCCTTGATGCCACCGTGCAGCCTGTCGAGCCGCCTCCGATCACAATGAAGTCCGCCATGATGACTGAGCCTTTTATTGTTGAAGTGCAAATGGATGTGCCGAGGTTTGAGAGGGCCCCGCACCGCCTTATTGTTCGATCAATCGATTCATGAGCGCCTTCAAATCCCTTGCGACCTCATAACTGTCTTGCTGCTGTTGTTTCTTGCAGAACAACTCGCAACTCCACCAGCCGTCATAACCAGTGGCCTTGACCGCCGCAGTCCATTCAGTCAAGTCCAGTACCCCACTGCCCGTCGGTACATCCCGCAGCAGATCTTCATTGGCGATACCGCCATCAAACGGCAGTGAGTCGCACACGTGAACGCCGTAGATCAGATCCTTGTTCATGCGCGAAAGCGCCTGCGGCGTTACGCCGGAGGTAAAACAGTGCCAGTAATCAATCACCATCCTGACGTTGTCGCGCTCGGTGCGGTCAATCAGCGCCAGTTGGTGTTCCAGTGTGTTTAACGGCGTCCAGGACAACGCCTCGAGATAGAGCAGCACGCCGTATTGCTGGGCCAGATCGGCCAACAACGCGAGATTGCCAGCGGTCAGCCTGAGCTGATCGGCCTCGTCGAGCCCCAGCAACCCCGTGTAATGAATGCTTGCACCGTGCTTGCGATAATCCAGCACCGCCTGGACGTTGATGGGCCCGGTGAGAACTTGGACCCCTTTGGCACCGACCATATGGGCCAACTGGAAAAGCCGCTCCGCGTCCTTTAACAAATCCTTGCGTTCGGCGCCTTGACGCTCGATGTCTCGGAGATAACCGATGCCGATGACAGGGATGCCCATCAGCGAGGCTTTCAGTTCGCCCTCGGAATATCCGGCCTGCAGACAGGCTTCCAGTTTGCCGCTAAAGATTTCCAAGGCATCGAAACCGACGGTCTTGGCGATGTCGACATCGATCGCCAGCGTTGAATGCTTCGCGACCGTGGAATGCAAGACCAGGCCATTGTTTTTAGGGTTCATATAGGCTCCTACCGTGAATTCCAGTCTATCGAGACCGGGCCACGGTGGTTATTTCGCAGTCGTGGAAATTGCGGCGCAACCTGACGCAGCCACTGCGTCAGGTCTCGCTCTTCAACGACGGACGTGCGCCGCCAGCCGATCGGCCAGCGCCGCGACAGCCTTCGCAGCCGCTTCCAGCCTTTCCAGGGCCAAGTTTCCTTGACGGACTGCCGCCGTGATCGCGCGAACGATCTGGGCAATCTCGGGCATCGCCTTGGACGAGACCAACAGTAGGTCCGCGCCTGCGCTCAATGCCGCAACGGCCACCTCACCCAGTGATAAATCGCCGATCACGGAGCGGTGATCCAGGTCGATCGTCATGACCAATCCGTTGAAGCCCAGCTCCTGGCGCAGGAGCCCGATCAACTGCGGTGAAACAGAAGCGGGAAGCGCCGGCTCGCAGGCCGCGAAGACCGCCGGCCCCATCATGACGGCATCCGCGCCAGCCTCCACCCCGGCTTGGAACACAGGCCAACCGGCACGAAGCTGTTCCATGGATTGCGTGACCACGGCGTCTTCCGTCGAGGGTTGGCACAGCAATACGGGATGGCCGGGAAAATGCTTCAACGTACTGGCCATCCCCGCTCGCCGCACACCGCGAACATAGGCACCCACCATGGCGGCGGCCTGCCCCACATCATTGGAGAGCGTGCGCCCCTGCAGCCAGACATTCCTGCCCGTCACCACATCGGCCGTAGGCGACAGGAGCAGGTTCACACCGGCAGTCCGTATGGCCGTCGCAACGTGGTAGCAGGCTTGCTCAAGCTCGCCATCCGCCATGCTTCTCGCCCGTTCGGGCTCCGGCAGCGCGGGCGCTACGCCTTGCAAGCGGTGCACGGCGGAGATATCGGCATCCGCCGCGAGCAACAACGGCCCCGCCAGCTCGGTTGCGGTGTCAGCGAAGCGTTGCCAGGCCTCGAGGGTTTCGCATTGGAGGCGAGCGGCACTCATCCTGCCGCTGACATATTCCTCTGCCGTCTCACCAAACAGCAGGCTGCGCCCACCACTGCCGAGAAACCGACGCACCTCATCATTAATTTTCACGTCGAGCAGAACCGGAAACAGCACGCTGTAAGCCATGGATTCGATTGAATGCATGATCACCCCCGGTTCGCGTTGTATGAGTCGTGATTGGCGGCGGCCAACTCGCGGACCCGGGCTGCGGCGTCCAGCAACAGCTGACGATCAAGGTGACCGTCTTGGACAGCCGACACGATTGCTCCGGCGATGGCATCCAACCCCGATTCGCTGGAGACCAACAGCAGGTGCGCTCCGGCCGCCAGCGAGGCAACGGCGGTGTCAGTGATGGCGTTGCCCCTGAGAATCGACACCGCATCAAGGTCATCGGAGATGATCAGGCCGTCGAATCCGAGGGTGTCACGTAGCATCGAGATGACTTTCGGCGATGTCGAGGCAGATTGGTCAGGGTCGATCGCCGGGAAAACCGCAGGCCCTGGCATCACGGCTTTCACGCCCGTCGCGATCACGTCCTTGAACACCTCGAGATTGTCCTTCAGCAATGCCAGCGGTCCGGGTACCGTCGCGACCGCGACGGCCGGGTCCTGCTCGGTGACGTAGTGACCGGGAAAATGCTTGGCGGTCGCCACGACGCCCGCGCGCTGGACCCCGCGAATAAACGCGCAACTGACCCGACTGACTTCTTTCGGGTCAGCACCCAGGTGCCTGTCTTGCAGCCAGGGGTTGGCGCCCGTGACCACATCCACAATCGGCGCCAGGAACAGATTGACGCCCAAGCCGCGCGCCACGCTGGCCATCTTGAAGCACCGTCGCTCTATTTCTTCGCAGGCGAGATCGTTGAGCGCCTCCCTGGCGGCAACAGGCGGAACCAACTGGTGGAGGCGCTCGATACCGCCCAGTTCCTGATCCACCGCGACCAACACCGGGGCACCGGCCAGCGTCACCGCTTGCCGGATGACATTGACGACAGCCCCCTGGTTTTCCACGCGCTTGCGCGAGGGGCTCATCTGCCTGCTGACGTACTCCTCGCGGGTTTCCCCAAGCAGGATCGATACACCGCCGCGACTGAGGAAACGACATACGTTTTCATCCAGTATCAGATCTCCAAACGCTGGAAGCAGGACCGAATAGGCCGCTTTGTGCAGTTCGCTTGACATCGCTTTTCCTTGACCTGTGATTGAGCGCAGTGCTCAGGTTGCGCAGAGTTGATGAAGGTTTAAAGCCTAATCACTCACAAACGAGCAGTTAATACCTGATAAAAATGCTCGATAATGCTCATTCTACGGATGAGAAGCCCTCCGTTACACTTCGCACCCGGTCGATACATGACGCGAACTGAAGCACCGAAAAACGACACGACGGATCAATGTGGCTGTTACCGGACCAACCGACCTGTTACCTGCTGGAGCGGCAAGTAACTCTCTTCAGGGCGAAGCGGGACGGACAGTTCCAAACAATCGCAAGTGGGCGCACGGCACAGAATATGCTTGGGCTTCAAATGATTTGATCGACCCGACCCGATCGGAGGCCGGCGATTTTCCGGCACGCGGATATAACCGCCCGATAACCTCCCCGGTTGCATTAAGGTTGTGAGATCGAAACAGCAAATCCCCCCTGGAGACCGCACCACCATGCCATTGACTGCTGCCAACTCGCACCCGGAGCGGCAACAGGTTCGCAGTGACCTACAGGCGAACGTGCAGAAAAACCTGAGCACCCTGGTGGAGTCCTGCCGCTCGGTTGCCGACATGTGCCGCAAGGTCGATGTCAATCGACAACAATTCAACAAATACCTGGTGGGCCAGCACGTTCCGTCGCAGAAGATCCTGCAGAAGATCAGCCGTTACTTCATGCTCGAAGCCGAAGACCTTTTCCGCCCGCCCGCCGAATTCAAGAAGCTGTATGAAGGTTACGAAAACGAACTGCCGACCGACCTGCGTGCCTCGGCCCAATTCAATCACTTCCTGCCGTTGGCCAAGCAGTCGGCGGATTTGCTCGAAGACTATCTGGGCGTCTATTACCGCTATCACAACTCATCCATCTACAAAGGCAGGATCCTGCGTTCGGTGACGTGCCTGTATCGGGCCGACTCGATGGTCCAATACGTCACGGTTGAACGTTTCCCCTTGCTCGACGGCAGCGGCAAGATGGGTTACTCGTTTACTTATCATGGTTTTTGCCTGCTGCTCGGCGACCGCCTGTTCATGGTGGATTTCGAGGGCAAGCAACGTAACGAAATGACGTTTTCGATCCTCACGCCACAGCATCGCCGCCCCATCCGTTTTCTTTTCGGATTGGTCACGGGCGTGGCTTCGTCCTCATTCCGCCAGCCCTTCTCCACCCGGATGGCATTGGGTCTCGTCGACAAGGGGATGATCCGCAAACATCATTTGCGCAACGCGACGGCCTTGCTTCCCAGCGATCAATCCCTGCCGCTGGAGGTGCGTGAATACATGACGGGCGATAACGCCTCCATCGTATGGGGAGGCCAGGACTAAGCTCGTTGAAGCGTCTCTTCAAAGGCTTGGCGAGCCAGTCCCGCAAACCACCTCAACCAGGGACGGCCCGTTGCTGTTCAACGCCTTGGTAAAGGCTGGAACGAGCTGCGACGCGTGTTCGACTCGCCAGGCGTCCAATCCCAGGAGCCTGGCGATACCGGAAAAGTCAGGTGAGTACGGTTTGCCGTCCGGCAGGCTGAAGGCTCCACTGCGGTACCGGTCCAACGGGATCTGTTCGTCGTTCGATGGCGCCTGGCTGTTGTCACTGAATACAAGAAAGACCACCGGAATGCTGTGCATCATGCAAACCGCCAACTCCTGCATCGATTGAAGAAAGTCACCCGCCCCAACCACACACACCACCTGACGCGCCGGCACGGCGAGCTTTGCGCCAATGGCCGCCGGCACCGCCCAGCCCAGCACAGGCTCGTTCGCACTCCACAGGCTCATGACACGATCAAAGGGGAACATATTCCTGGCCATCGCCTGGACTGCCCTGGCACCGACCATCACCGTGGCATTCGTTTCCATATCCGACGTCGAAACGGGCCGCAGCCCTTCGTGGGACGCGCGCAACGTCGCGGGCGACGGGCTGGATTCAGCCAAGGCATTCTGGACAGCGGCCGGTATATCCAGGCTGACCGGCCCGACGCCAGCGCCACACAGTGAGTTGAAGGCATGGCGCAGGGTTTGCGCAAGCTGATCGACGGAGGTGACGCGCCGGTGTTCTCTGAAGGTCCTGGTCGCTGGCCGATAACCATCATCCTGGGTGCCATTGCCACCACTGATCAGCAACATGGCCGATGAATCCGCCCGCGCAACCGCCGCGGCCTCCAGCGCTTTGGAGATCCCCAGCGGCACCGGCAGCAGGACTGCCATGGGCCGGCCGCAAGCGCGGAAATAGCCGTCCGCCAAATGGACCGCGTTGTGTCCCTGCATGACTTGAATGAACGGAATCTCGGTGCCTGTCGCCAGCAGCGATTGCACCAGCGCCCCGCCCCGCTCACCCGGGATTCCGGCCACATAACCGACACCATTCACTTTCAACGCCTTGGCAATAATCTGGGCACCCGTGAGTTTCACAGCACACTCCCGTCGAACCGGCGCGGCATCACCGCTGCACCTCGCCTCGCAATTACCCCTGAGTATTGGCCTGGAGCCGACACGGCTCAATTTCGCAACCACCGCAAAATAGACGCACGTTGACGCAGGGAAGCCCGCCGCTGGTGACTGTCAGCAAGCAAGGTCCGCGTCCGTTGCGCTGCGCCGGTCAGGTCACTTTGATGCGTCAGAGTGCGTCGCTTTTCGGGTGGCTGCGAAATTGAGCGCGCCTTGCGCCAAGCCAATACTCGACCCCATGAAAACAACAAGCCGGGCCTATCAGGCGCTGGGCAAGTCGCTTCGGATCCTTGTCGCATAGTTCGGACAAGGCGCTGCTTACCCGGCCAAGGAAGAGTCAATCGGACCAGTGGAGACCCGTGCGCGATGTCGCTCGACAGGCATTTGCCCACGCTCGATCTCCCCAGCTCATGGAACCCATGCTGGCCATAACACTGCCGATCCAACACGACTGCGCAAAGGAGACGTTGGGTGAGCCCAGCCAATCCCCTGCCAGCCGTCAATCGTTTCGTACAACCACCCCAGGCAGGAGCTCGACATGAAAAAAGCAACAGAGACGGGTTATGGAATCACTGGCATCGATCTGGAAACGATTAGCCTGAAAAGGCGTACGTTCCTGTTGGGCGCCGCCGCATCGACAGCAGGCTTGTACATGGGGTCCTTCGCCCCTGGCATTTTCGCCGCGACAGGTGGCCACCTGGAAATCCTCGGCTGGGAAGGCGAAACCGGTGACGCAGAGCTTGCCGAGTGGCGCAAGCAGCGAGGCATTACCGTGCGCTCGAGTTACGCCAGTAACCAGGACGACATCACCGCGCGCCTGGCTGGCTCCGATCCCGTTCAGCTCGACTTGACGATGTACGCCTTGGGCTATGAAACCATCTATCAGGAAATGGGCCTGCTCAAGCCCATCGATACGTCGAAAATCCCCAACTACGCCGCCGATAACATCGTGCCGTTATTCTACAAGGGCAGCCGCTGGTATTGGGACGGCCAGCAATGGGGCGTGCCGCTCCTTTGGGGCATGAATACCATTGTCTATAACCCGAAGAAGGTCCAGAAACCCTCGGAATACAAGGACCTGCTCGACCCAAAGCTCAAGGGCAGATTGACCTTCGTCGACGACGGCACCTCGAACTGGTCACTGATTGCGATCATCGCGGGCTACGGCGACAAATACCCCAACCTGACCCGCGCCGAATTCGACGATGCCTTCGAGAAACTCAAACCGTACCGTGAACAGTGCCGGGCCTTTGCGGCGTCGTCGGGAGACGCTGTTTCGCTCCTCGTATCAGGCGAGGTAGACGCGGTGTTTTCGGCGTCCGCCAACACGCCCAGCGAAACTACCAAGCGCGGCGTACAGACAGCCCTGTCGGTGCCCAAGGAAGGGGCGGCCCTCTGGTGCGATGCCCTGTTCATTCCGAAGACCGCGAAGGATATACCCCTGGCGTTGGAATTCATCAACAAGACGCTCGAAGCGGATACGCAGGCCAAGATGGCGACCACGATGTTCTCCGGCGTGGTCAATCAAAAAGCCGTGCCGCTGCTCCCCGCCGACCTTCGCAACACCTTCGACTACGCGAACCTGGATGCCTTCTTCGAGAAATCGAAACTGTACGGCCAGCCACCACTGAGCTCCGACCAATACGTGACCTATGCCGAATGGATCGACCAATGGGCGAACTTCAAGGGTTCGTTCTGACGCTATCGGCTACCTGGCGAACGGTACGGACAGCTCAAGGCGTCATCGGGAGTGCGTGCGCCCTGCACGCGCTTACCCAAGCACCTGGCGCATCGATTAAAACAAAAGGCAGAGATTCATCATGAACGTAGTCAACAACAGCGAGCCGATTATCCTCGATAGCCAGGCTTCGCACACGGACCAACGCGGGAAAGTCGACAAGAAGATCCTCAGCGGATACTGGTTGGCGTCGCCTCCACTGTTTTTCCTGGTGGTGTTTTTTCTCATCCCCTCGGTCATGCTGCTGGTCGCCAGTTTCTGGACGTCCAAGACATTCAGCATGGCGCCCGCCGCGACGCTGTCCAACTACGCAAGGGCACTGAGCGCCAGCGGGTTTTACGATTCATTATGGATCGCCCTGCAAAACGGCTTCTGGACTGCCCTGCTGTCCACGGTCATCAGCGCTCCGGTCGCCTATTACATCGTCTATCGGACCCGTTCCAATGCCGTGCTGTACCTGGCCCTGGTCTCCTGGTTCTCCAGTTACCTGGTGCGGGTCTACGCCTGGCGCTCGATCCTGGGCACCAATGGCGTGATCAATTCGACGCTGCTGCATCTGGGGCTCGTCGATCAACCGTTGGAATGGTTGGTGTTCAGCAAGTTTGCGGTAGTGCTGACCCTCGTCCACATCATGCTGCCGTTTACCCTCCTGCTGCTGGTATCGGGCCTGCGCGACATCAAGAAAGACTATCTCGAAGCCTCGGCCGACCTGGGCGCCAGCGGCGCCACCACCTTGTGGCGGGTCATCATGCCAATGGCCCACAAGAGCATCGTCAGCTCGTTCATGTTCACGTTCGTCCTGGCCGCCAGCGACTACGTCACGCCTCAACTGCTGGGTGGCCGGGATGCGATGACCACGGGCCTGGTGATCGCCAATCAGTTTCGCTCGGTGGGGAACTGGCCATTGGGAGCGGCAATGGCCTATCTGCTGTTACTGGTGTTCATGCTGGTCTACGCGCTGTTGTTGGGCGTGTTGCGCGCCGCAAACCTGGCACCCGGCAAACGCTACCACGACTGAACGCCCCCTCTGAAATAGCAAGGTGACCGCCATGATCAGACTCTTCACTTACCTGTACATGTTCTTCCTCTACGCCCCCATCGCGATTATCGCGTTGTTCAGCTTCCACGCTTCAGCTTCGTTGTCGTTCCCGTTCGAAGGTTTCTCCACCCAATGGTATGAGGCCCTGTTCCACAGTTCGGACTTCATGACGGCATTGACCAACAGTGCGATCGTCGCAGCGGGCTCGGCCATCCTGACCACACTGCTGGGCACGTTTTCGGCGCTGGCGTTGATGCGCATGAAAGGTCGGATCAAAGCCGTGTTCGCCTTCATGAACTTTGCACCGATTGCGCTGCCTGGCTTGTTCCTTGGCATCGCGCTGGTCATCTTCTTTTCGTTGATTGGCCTGCCGCGTTCATTGCTCACCGTGATCATCGGTCACACGCTGTTCACGTTTCCGTTCTTCGTCGAGTCCGTGCGTTCGCGCCTGGAGTACTTCGACCTGTCATTCGAAGAGGCCGCGCGGGACTTGGGCGCCTCACCGCTCAAGGCGTTCTGGCTGGTCACCCTGCCGATCATCGGCCCGACCATTGCCGGCGCCGCCATCCTGGCGGTGGCGCTCTCCATGGATGAATTCCTGATCACCGTATTCGTTACCGGCAGCGATACCACGCTGCCGCTGATGATTCTCTCGATGATGCGCCGCGCTGTCAGCCCAACCATCAATGCCGCCTCGGTATTCATGCTGGTCGTGACCATCGCCATCATCGTCATCGCCGGCCTGGTCATGACCCTGCGCCGTCGTCGCCTCGAACTTGAACGTGCTGAAACTGCGGAGTAACCAACATGACCCATAGCATCGAACTGACCGGGATATCCAAAAGCTACGGCAACCTGACAGCCCTCGGCAAAATCGACCTGACCGTCAAGCGCAACGAAATCCTGACTCTGCTGGGGCCGAGCGGCTGCGGCAAGACCACACTGATGCGCATCATTGCCGGCTTCGAAGAACCGACCACCGGCAAAGTCGTGATCGATGGCAAGGACTCCACTTCCCTGGCGCCCGAACACCGTCCGGTGAACATGGTTTTCCAGAAATACGCGTTGTTCCCACACCTCGACGTCTTCGACAATGTCGCTTTCGGGCTGCGCCTGAAGAACAAGCCCAAGGACGAGATAAAACGCGAAGTCACCAAGGCCCTGGAGCTGGTCCAATTGGACACGTTCAAGAACCGATGGATTTCCGAACTCAGCGGTGGCCAGGCCCAACGCGTCGCACTGGCCCGTGCGCTGGTCAACCGCCCCGCCGTGCTGTTGCTGGACGAACCCCTGGCGGCCCTGGACCTGAAAATTCGCCACCACATGCTCAACGAGATCAAACGGATCCATGAAGAGACGTCGACCACCTTCGTCTATGTGACCCATGACCAGGACGAGGCGATGATTCTTTCCGATCGCGTCGTACTGCTGAACAAGGGCGGCATCGAGCAGATCGGCGGTCCGCAGGAGATGTACTGGTCGCCACGCACGTTGTTCGCGGCGAAGTTCTTCGGCGACACCAACATCGTCAACGGCACTTACGGATCGGGTCAGCCTGGCGGTGGCTACGTTGAGTTGCCGTTCGGACGTTACGCGCATAGCGCCCGCGAAAGCCTCGGTGCAGGCCCGGTGAATGTCTCGATCCGCCCTGAGACCATCGGCCTGGAGCCGGCCCAAGGCGCGGCGCTGGCCACCGGTGCTTTCATCGGCAAGGTCAAGGACACCTCGTTCATCGGCAATCGAGTCATCTACCGAGTCACCGTCGCCGGCGGTACCCTGGACCTCAA
Organism: Pseudomonas agronomica; assembly: GCF_025917275.1. Classification (GTDB taxonomy): domain Bacteria; phylum Pseudomonadota; class Gammaproteobacteria; order Pseudomonadales; family Pseudomonadaceae; genus Aquipseudomonas; species Aquipseudomonas agronomica. Next base: position 30,469 of record NZ_JAOSHO010000020.1, read on the forward strand.
ATGCCAACAGTTGCCGACCCCTGGCAGCCTGACGCTGCCACCTGGATCGGATGTGGCACTCACCTGCAAACCGGAGAGCTTCGTGGTGATACCGGCCTGAACCGGGGCACAACACAAAAAGCCGAGCAAAAAAAACGGCCGCCCTTGAAAGGCGGCCGGTTTCATTAGGTCAATGCGTCAGGCGGGCTGCTTGTAACGACGAATGCGAATATCCGCTTGCTCCTTATGTCCGGCAAATCCTTCCATACCGCACAGTCGCGAACAATATTCGCCGACCAATACCGAAGCCTCGTCGGTCAGCACGCGTTGGTAGGTGCACGTCTTGATGAACTTACCGACCCACAACCCACCCGTGTAACGCGCCGTGCCAGTGGTTGGCAGCGTGTGGTTGGTGCCGATGACCTTGTCGCCATACGAGACGTTGGTGCGTTCGCCCAGGAACAACGCGCCGTAGTTGGTCATGTTTTCCAGGAAGTACAACGGATCGCGCGTCATGACCTGCACATGCTCGGAGGCGATCCGATCGGCTTCCTGCACCAGTTCCTCAACCGTGTCGCAAAGGATGATTTCGCCATAATCACGCCAGGCGACGGAGGCAACCGGCGCTGTCGACAAAATGCCCAACTGGCGTTCGATTTCAGCCGGCAGGTTTTCCGCCAGCGCCGGGCTGTTCGTGAGGAAAACCGCCGGAGAGTTAACGCCGTGTTCCGCCTGCCCAAGCAAGTCTGCGGCGATGATCTCGACGTCGCTGCTGTCATCGGCAATGACCAGGGTTTCGGTCGGGCCGGCGATCAAGTCGATACCAATTTTGCCGAACAGTTGCCGCTTGGCCTCCGCAACATAGGCATTGCCCGGGCCGACGATCATGTCGACCGGCTTCAGATCGGCGGTTCCCAAGGCAAACGCGGCAATGGCCTGCACCCCACCCAGGCAGTAGATTTCATCGGCACCGGCTAAATACATGGCGGTCACGATGGCCGGGTGCGGCCTGCCATCGAACGGCGGCGCGGCGGCGACCACACGCTTGACTCCAGCCACCTTGGCCGTGAGCACACTCATGTGCGCCGACGCCAGCAGCGGGTATTTGCCACCGGGAATGTAGCAAGCCACCGAGTTCACCGGGATGTTGCGATGCCCCAGGATGACCCCCGGCAACGTCTCGACCTCAACGTCGTGCATCGACGCCCTCTGCACCTCGGCGAAACGTCGCACTTGCGCCTGGGCAAACTTGATATCGCCAATTTCCTGCTCCGACAGACTCGCGACACAGGCGGCGATTTCTTCCTCGCTCAAGCGAAAGGACGCGGGGTCCCACTGATCGAATTTCCTGGAGTACTCACGAACGGCCGCATCGCCATTGAGGGCGACGTTGGCAATGATCTGCTCCACCGTATCGCGCACTTGAGAGGCAATTTCGGCTTGGGCTTCGACAGGTTTACTTTGTTTCAGATAACGAATCATCACAG